>JAKLHG010000759.1 GCA_022710255.1 Candidatus Hydrogenedentota bacterium | reverse complement strand
GCCCCGGTGTATCCTCGTGGCCGTGTCCGTCTTGAGATGCCTTTGCCTACACCGCAGAACGTTGCCGCGGAACGGGCCCTGGTGGAAAACCAGGGCCGGGCCGCCCTGCGTATGTTGAACTGGGCGAATGGCCCCTACGATCCTTCGCCTTCGCCTGCACGTCCCAGCCTGGTCTATGTTTGCTCTGCGGGAAATGATCGAACGCATATTACGACCTTCTTTGGGAATGGTGATTTTGTGGACAACTGTAATGCCGACCCGACCGGTCAGGCTGCACGTAACCGCGACAGTTGGTACGCTGAAAATTTCAATGCCGAATATAACAGTCCCTTCTGCTGGGCGGCTTATAATGGTGCGACAAATGTCCTTATTGTGGAGGCGCTGAAGCAACGCGGGGACCGTGACCTTATTGATCGTGCTGATTTCAGCAATCGTGCTGTGGTAGCCGCCCCGGACAATGCCACCAATCCCGGCGCGCCGATGTCTTATAGCGTGAGTGCCCCGGGTGTGGATATTGTCAGCACGACAGTACGGTACCCATTTCCCGCTCCCGTTAGTTGGCTTGCCGATTCCGGAGCCTACCAAGCCATGAGCGGCACCTCTATGGCGGCGCCCCACGTAACGGGACTGATTGCTTATCTGCGCTCCATCGACCGCGCCATCCACACTGGTGCCGGCGCGGACGCCCACTTTACAAATGAGGAGATTATCCGGCTCGTCAAGAATTCGGGCCGAACAAACGCAGGACCGTCCGGAAGCCCGACGGCCGCTCCAGCCATTGATGCCTTTGCTGCCGTCATGCGCATAGATGAAATTCGTCCGGACAAACCGATGAAGAAGGCCCTGCTCAACCTTGATGACGGTACCCGGGACGGGAATGACCGGGCGATTGCCGATGATGCCCACGGCACATGGACGGATGATGGAGACGGCATCATCCAACCCGGAGAGATTACCATAGATATGGCCGATTTTCGGCGTTTCCGGGATGCCTGTCTGGTGGTAAAGGGGTACGGAGCAAATCTGGACGGTGATGAAAAGTGCGCCAAGCGTGATCTTAACGAAGACGGGGTATGGGAAGCTCCGGAACGGGAAAACGTGTATCCCCGCTGTGATTTTAATGGCGATGGGAAAATAAAGGTCGCTTCGGGTACGGACGCCGATGATGTTAACGCGTTTGTGGATGAAGACATCTGGGGTGATTCGGACTACAAGGCGGAGGTTTTGCTCAACCTTCTCTATAGCGCGGATATCAAAATAGACCCGGCCGGGCTTTTCATTGGCGACGTGGACAAAGTCAAGGTTTTTGCCTCATGCAAGGACGCGGCCGGTGCGAAGGTGGTCTACAGTGTTGTAGTTGGTCCTGGTGATGTTGATCAAACTGATACCGGCGGTCCGGACCTGCGCAAAATCCTTACCGTGCCGACCCGAAAGTTGTTGGTAACACCGGACGATGGCGACTTCACCTTATACGCGCGGTCTTATCATGGTACAGAAAAACGGTATTTCCATTTGCCTATGAATCTGGAAGTGGATGACCAAGGCAGGCCGAGGCTCTACCCCGGTCAGGATGTTATCGCCCGGTTCACCCCCGTGGAACCGGTGTTCACGGGAGAAAATGAGGCCCTCGCCATGGATGTCGGCACAACCACTACGCTGGGAATAAGTTTTGTGCCAAGGGACGCGGCAAAAAGCCCTCCCTTTTATATGCCCATTAATCCGCAGGAGTTTGTCGTGGTCTGGACGGTGCCAGAGGACTTCGGAACGGTGAATCCCGGCGATAGACAATGGGAA
>JAKLHG010000758.1 GCA_022710255.1 Candidatus Hydrogenedentota bacterium | reverse complement strand
CAAAGTCCGCATAAATACGCCAATCCCGAACCGAATTGGCATTGGCCAGTGTATTGCGTGAAACCGTGCCACTGAAACCCATATGATATAGTTTTTCCGGCGTGGCGCGTAGGCAGGATTCGATGTCTCGAAGACTTTCTCTGTAAGTCAGCTGGGCAAATGCCATGCTGAGAAATTGTTCCCAGCACGAGAAATGCTTTACCTTGTAGTGTCCTTGATAACGGTTGACACACTTGCGAAACTCGTGCCTTGGCAAGAATTCCATTAGTTGAGAAAATATGGTTGAGCCTGTATTCATTGTTGACTATCCTCCACGTTGTTGAGAATAGTCCACGGATTTGGCTTGGCTGTTTCAAATCGATAAATCGCATTATAGCCTCAGAGGCCTGTAAAATAAGGGCGTTTGGCTTGTTATAGCAAAAACGTTGGGACACTAGTGAGGTGATGTTGTAGTGGGGTGTGTTCGGGCCGCCGCTCTGGTTCGTCAGGGCGGCGTCATAAATCTCCCATAGCCGGCACCGCTCCACCAGGTTGTCGTGGGCGGTCCCCCAGAACTCGATACCATTTCCATACCGGACGGTTTTATCACCGCCCATTTGATCGCCGCCGCCGATATAACTCAGGTCGCAATCCCGGACGATTATGTGGTGCGTAGTGCCTCCGCCGATGCCGTGGGCCGCGCCGTACCGTAAGGCCAGGTTTTCATAGATAACGTACGATGCGTTTGTCTGGTCTATGATATGCTCCCGGAGGGCGCATTCGATGTCCGTATAATGCAGGGCGGGATTCTTTTCCGAATACAACGTGACGGTGCGGCGTTCTTCATCGTACCAATATTGCCCTTGTTCTTTCAGATCTTCCCGGTTCCAGACCTTCACCCCGCAAAAGGCCTCACCGTCAAAGATGATATTGCCCACATCACTCATGATCCCGGCGCCGGGTTCGCATCTGCGCAGGCGGACATCATCCAGATACAGCGTTGCGCCCTCGGGCAGGGCCGTGCCCAAGAAAAAGGTCAGGCGCGCATCGTCGGCGGAAAACAGGGACTCGTAGCAGTAGGTGTAGGTTCGCCATTCCTGTTCCGCCGGATGCGCCGCCTGGGGAGGCTCCGCAGCATAGCGCTCGTAAGGCGGCCCCGCTTTCATCAAAGTGGGAAAAGTGAACAAAACAGGGACGCTGCTCTTCGCGCGAAAGGACACTTGATAACGGGCGCCTTCCTCCACGGAAAATTGTTGGGAATAGAACTGGATATGCGAACCCGCGGACCCGGGCGCCTGGCACGTGACGCGATACGCGGCGGGTGCGGAATCGTAGACCTCCGTGTCCCGTCCACAGGAGGCCTTTGCCCCGCTTTCATAGTGCAACATCCAGGGCACGGCCTCCAAAGTAAAATCAGGGTTTGGAAGCACCGGATCGCCTACGGCCGTTGGCGGCCGGCTGGACCAGAGCCGGGTGCCTTCCTCAATCCAGTCTTCCGGGCGGTTCAGCTCGACCGAACCCACCAATGCCGGTTTGGCCCCCTCGCCATAGGCGCCGTAGGTGACTGCGGCCGATTCGTTGCCCCGGTGGGGCCGCAACTGTTCCCGCCATGATCCCCCGCGCTGGAACAGAACCGTATCGCCGGGTGCGATAGACGTCTTGTTTACTTTTCGCACCGTGCGCCAGGACTGTTCTGCCGTGTCCCCCGGATTGTTGTCCGCTCCCGTCGCGGAAACATAATAGACGGTTCCCCGGGCGCTGGAGGCACAGCAAAACATCAGCAAGCATCCCATGCCCCATGTACAGGCCAGGTTCAT
>JAKLHG010000757.1 GCA_022710255.1 Candidatus Hydrogenedentota bacterium | reverse complement strand
AAAGAAGCATTCTTTTTTGGACTTGCTAAGAAAGGCGTTGCTTGTTAAAGACAGTTATGAAAACGTTTAGTTCTGACAACCGATGCCAACCGAGGAGGAAATAATGGAAATCCGCGTTACATGTCCCAAATGCAATGAAAGCCTTAACATCGATACTTACAAAGTGGGAATGCATACGCAATGTTCCCATTGCGGATACATGTTCAGGGCCACTGCGGATGAAGTGCCAGTAACGTCCTCGCCCGCAGCTTCCACGATAGACCCGGGAACCCCGGGCACGTCCCTGTTCTTTGATTTTGCGACGTTTAAGTTCATGATTATGGCGCATCTGGTAATCGTTATTTACTGGATGGGAACCGCCGCCTGCCTCCTTTTTGGATTGATAACCATTATGGCCTATGACAATTTGGGGGTTGGGCTGGCCATTATAATTGCAGGCCCGTTTATTTTACGGATAGTCTGTGAGTACACGATATTGTTATTCCGGATGAATGCGACCCTTACGGAGATACTGAGCAAGATGCAATAGCGCAAGGCGAGACGGCGGGTGGACGGGTGGAAAGCAACGGGTGTCCCCGTCCCCGGGAGAAGGATTCAAGGACGAAGGGGCAGGGGCGCTGTGGTTCCGATTTTATCCTTTGGGTTCTGATGTACCGTGCCGGATATTCCGCAACTGGCCGCATGCGGCGTCGATATCATCGCCGCGCTCTTTACGCAATGTTGCTTTGATACCCGCTTGTTTCAGAACCGCGATGAAGTTCTCCTGCTGTTTTAGAGGAGAAGGCTGATAGTCGAGCCCCGGGACCGCATTCCAGGGGATAAGGTTTACCGTCGCATCCAGACCGTGCATGAACCCGGACAGGGCCCTGGCCTGGGCGGTGCTGTCATTGATGTCCTTTATCAGCACCCACTCGATGGTAATCTGCCGGTTTCGTTTTTCCTGATACTGCAGGAGGGCGTGATGCAGTTCCTTCAGCGGATAGCGCCTGTTCAGGGGAACCAGCCGTGAGCGAAGGTCATCGTCTCCCGCATGGAGGGAAACGCTTAGCCGGACCTGCCAGGGTTCTTCCGCAAAACGCAGGATCCCGGCCACATCACCGGCCGTGGATACGGTAATCTTACGGGCGCCGATGTTCAGGCCTTCGGGATGCATCAGCAACCGGATACTTTTCAGGACGGCTTCATAGTTCTGGAAAGGCTCGCCCATGCCCATGTAGACGATATTGGGCGTGTTTGTTCGGTCCTCTCCCAGGCTTCCGGTCAGCCGCAGCGCCTGTTCCGTGATTTCCGCTGCGGAGAGGTTCCGCCTGAAGCCTGCCTGTCCCGTGGCGCAAAAGGTGCATCCCAAGGCGCAGCCCGCCTGAGAAGAGAGGCAGAGCGTGATGCGGTGGCCCTGGGAAAGCAGCACCGACTCGATCGTTTCACCATCGGCAAGTTCATAGAGCGTTTTTTGCGCTCCTGTTTCCGGGGAGGACTGCAGTACACCGGGCGTCAACGCGGCGGGGGCATGGTTCTCCGCGATGCGCGTGCGGTCGGCCAACGGCATGTCGGTCATGGCATGGATGTCAAAGACTTGTTTTTTGTGCAGCCATTGGAACAATTGGCGGCCTCGCAGGGGTGGTCCCTGAATCCGTTCCGCGATTTCGGAGGGGAAAAGTCCGGTAAGCGCATCCGGGGATGTTTTTAGGGAGGGCATAGGGTGTTCCTGAAGCGTCAAGACTGTCCGCCGGTGTTCAGGTCCTCGAGGGAAGGGCCTTCACCGGCAAAAATGTCGACGCGGGTAAAATCGGATTTTTTCAATTCTT
>JAKLHG010000756.1 GCA_022710255.1 Candidatus Hydrogenedentota bacterium | reverse complement strand
CCGTTTACCGAGGTAACCCTGGAGGGGTATGATACTCATTATTCGCCTGGCGACCCGATGTTACCGCACAAAGTATTCCGGATCGCTCTCCCCCCGGACGCCGACCTTACAACCGTTGCTGTATACTTTACCGTATTGGAGGAATCTGAAATTGCCACCCCCTGCCTGGTAGCACCCGGTCCTCCCAATGCGTTTTGGGACGGTACCGCCCCGACGTATTCCTGGGGAGAAAACAAGCAGATACAGGATGGGTACAACATGAACGTTTATGGGAAGGATGCGTTTTTTCCACAAGCCTGCACGATGGACCTGCTGCCCTCCCAGATTCGCAAGTGGAAAATAGCTCAATTTGACTTTTTCCCGGTAGTGTACAATCCTACCAGACAGACCCTTAAAGTAATTGACAAAGCTGAAGTGACGGTTGTTTATGCCACCGAAGTCTCGGCAAAGGCCGCTATGGACCTCGTTTTAATGGATGATACCATGGACGATGTGGCCTCTGACTTGCTCGAAAACTTTGCGGAAGCGACCCCGTGGTATGAATATGCCGGGACGAAGAGCCTCCCGGATTCCCAATTTTCCTATGTGATCATGACCACCAACGCCATTCTGGAAAACAGTCGGTCGTTGCGTGTTTTTGAGGATTTCAAGGAACGTCAAGGATTCTCCGTACTGACTGTCACGGAAGATACCCAGTACTCGGTATTAAACGAGAAAGGCCTTGGGGAAGGATGGGGTGGCGGCACCGGCAGCGCAGCGGCGGATAACCTGCGTCAATGGCTCATGAACAACTATGCTGCGCTGGGTATAAACTATGTACTGCTCATTGGAGACCCGCATCCGGAACAGGGCGCCGTGCCCATGAAGAAATGCTGGCCTCGGAATGGCGCAACAAAAGACAGTGAGTATCAGGATGCACCGACCGATTATTATTATGCCGAACTCACCGGCGACTGGGACATGGACAAAGACGGACGTGCCGGTGAATTTGATAACGATTTTGGTGCGGGCGGTCTGGACAGCGGTGTGGAAGTCTATGTCGGGCGTATACCGGTATACAATAATGATTACAACGCGTTGGACCATATCCTTCAAAAAACCATCAAGTACGGACAGGAATCCGGCACACTGGATTGGCGAAATCGGGTTCTGCTCCCGATGAAACCTCTTGACGACGTACAGACTTTCGCATATTTCCTTGGAGAAGGAATTCACCGGGATGTCGTGGTCCCCTCTGGCTGGAACAGTTATCGTATATATGAAAACAATTATGGCTGCAACCCAGAAAAAACACCATGTACACAAGAAAGCGTCGCAACCGAATGGCGCAAGGGCTACGGCATGGTGACCTGGTTTACGCACGGTTCTGAAACTCATGCGGCAGATATATTTCACATCAATCTGTGCCCGACTCTTGATGATTCACGCCCTTCCTTCGTGTTCCAGTGCTCCTGCAATAATGGTATGCCGGAAATACCCAATAACCTGGGGTTTTCACTTCTCCATAAAGGAGCGGTTGGCACGGTTTCCTCTTCCCGCGGTTCATGGTATGTTCCTGGAAACGAAAATTGGAATTACAAAGGTAGCAACAGTGCCTTGGCCTACAGTTATACGGCTAAACTGGTTGGAAAAAACTATACGGCTAAAGCGCTTTATGATTCCAAGATGGACTCCTTGCCTAGTTCTAAGTCCGAATGGTGGATGAACTGCCTCGAGTTTAACTTGTATGGCGATCCGGCTCTTAAAATAGATGATGCAGCCGGAAATATCGCTCCGCCCTCCACTGAAATGATTCCAGTACCCCGGTTGGCG
>JAKLHG010000755.1 GCA_022710255.1 Candidatus Hydrogenedentota bacterium | reverse complement strand
CAAGAGTTCCCGAGGGTCGCGCTTTTTTCCCCGCGCCTTGGGATATCTAGTGGCTATAAATGGCGTGCATGATATCCAAATACGGGACGGACCGAGTATGGAAGACGCTCGTA
The DNA here is from genome assembly GCA_022710255.1 of Candidatus Hydrogenedentota bacterium. Lineage (GTDB taxonomy): Bacteria > Hydrogenedentota > Hydrogenedentia > Hydrogenedentales > CAITNO01 > JAAYBJ01. The sequence continues at coordinate 1,700 of JAKLHG010000755.1, read as the reverse complement.
TCTCTTCTGCCTGCCCCAAGGCCACCAGCAGGAGATTCAAGGGCTCGCCTTGATCGCGTTTGAGTCTGCGCATCTGGTCGAGTGCTTTAACCTCGGCCGGCCCGAAACCCATGGCGGCAATAATGGTAAGGTGATCAATACGGCCATCGCCGTCTTCATCTGTTGGGAGGAAATAGGCGTGCCGGTGGCCCTCCCGCGGCGCGCCGGTTTCATCCTTGCCGGAAAAGACATCCGAGCGCGGAAGGGGGGCATCTTCCGGACGATTTCCGCCATACATTCTCTTTTCCTCAATCCGGCGGTATATGCCCATAAGCGTACGGCGGACACTCTCCGCGATGGGTAGGGTTTCCTCGATGAGCGGCAGGACATTGCCTTCCATGGCAAATCTTGCCATGGTCGGGCGGGGCCTTTCAATAACGGCCTTAGGCCGCCGTGACTGAACCGTGAAACAATCCTTGCGCCGCAAATACATTACCCACTTTGAGCCCGGCGGATCTGACCAGCGTTTATCATGCAACTCCAGGGTTTCCATGCACAGATGCCAGTCAGGGTCGTACAGGGGGGAGATAATGGTCTGTTTTGACTTGCCCCTTCCTTCGGTTCGCTGGTTCTTGGGCGTATTGTTCTCGAAAGCAGAATCGCCATCAGCACAGAGCACGCGTACGGCCTCAAAATCAGCCCTGTTGCAGCTGTGCTCTGAAGGCATGCAGTTAACGGCGGTCAGAGCGGCACCAGCTTCGTCACCGGAAAGCAGCCTTGCCTCGGCCCAGGATTCAGCCCGGCCGAGGAAACCCAGGTTGGTCGTTATCGCGTCCAGCGCGTGAAGTTCTTCCTGGTCGAGCATGACGTCCGGCCAAAGACAGATAACCGGCCGGGTTTTATTCAGGCACACAAAGCCGTCAAAGACTAGCGTGCGGTTTTTATACAATGGCATGAAATGCCGCGTGTGGCTTGTCGTTGTGGGGGGCAAAACAAATAGCGGCGGTTTGCTCAGTGCTCGGAGCAGGCGTCCTACCACTTGGGGGTTGCATGCGGCATCATTTTCGAGCTTGCGTTTCCAGGTCGCCACAAAAGATCTTAAAATGCGCCAGGGTGATGGCGGCCATTCCGGCGCTGCCTCGTTGGCATGCCTGCCCCAGGGCGTAGCATGAAAGCGGCCACTTGGAAAGATTATTGAAAATCCAATCATTCTTCCCCACCCTCGTCATGAGCCTCATCTTCGGATTTCTTGTCTTTGTCTTTTTTTGAACTTGGTTCCCAATTCACCTTTGTAACGGCTGGATCTGCGAAAAGACCGGAATTTTTACAAACGCCGATCAACCGGGTGCATTCGTCCAGCAGTGTTTTTTCGTCGGGTAGTGTAAATTCAATGGGTTTGGTCACCTTGAGATCGCCAATGCAAACGAGATCACAGGCCGTGCGTAGCCGCAAACCGGTAGAAAGGAAACGGCGCACCTTAAAGAGTGATAGGGCTATCAGAAGATTTGTCGCATCAGGTCCTAGTCCATACCCACGGAGCAGGGCGAGATCAAGGTTGAAGTAAGCCATGATATCTTTAGCCGTATATTCGGTGCGGTGGAAGGGCACATTGCCAAAGCCAGACTTGGTGTCACCGCTGGGATCGACGCGATCATTTTTTACGCCGCCGTTCTCTGCAACCCGGATGTCTTTTGCTTCGATAAAACCCGTGAGCAGTCTGG
>JAKLHG010000754.1 GCA_022710255.1 Candidatus Hydrogenedentota bacterium | reverse complement strand
TGTTGAGCCAAGGGTATACCGTGGTATCCATTACGGCCAATCATGGCAAAAGTTACAATGATTTCCTGATCATTTTGGAAAAAAAGGATTAACGAAGGAAAGAAACTCTACGATGCGTAAAATCAAATATGGCTGGATTATTGCCGCGTTAGTTGCCCTGGGTATCGGGGCGCTGGTCTATTTCGGAAGTCCGAACCGGCTTCCTGTGGAAGAACAACAGGCGCGTGAAGACGCCGCCGGCCGTTTAAAGAAGGTTCAAGCGGAAGAGAAGACCCTGCAGGAAAAGAAAACCGTGCCGGAAGCGGCCGCCGCGCCGGCAACAACGGAAAAGGAAGAAACGATGTGGCCAGAAAGTTCCCCCGACACGTTTAAAGTCAAGTTTGAATGCTCCAATGGCGCTTTTACCCTGGAGTGCCAAAAGGTATGGGCGCCTCTTGGCGTGCAGCGCTTCTATGAATTGGTTCGCGAAGGGTTTTACGACAATTCGGCGTTCTTCCGCGTTGTACCCGGTTTTGTGGTGCAGTTCGGCCTGGCCGCCGACCCCAAAGAAACAGCCAAATGGCGCAACCAACGGTTACAGGACGACCCTGTCAAGGAAAGCAACCTGCCCGGTTACGTCACTTTTGCCACTTCCGGCCCGAACTCCCGCACGACGCAATTGTTTATCAATACCGGCCGCAATGTGAATCTTGACCGGATGGGGTTTGCCCCATTTGGAAAAGTAATCGAGGGCATGGATGTTGTGGAACGCATCAATGCGGAATACGGGGAACGTCCGAACCAAGGAATGATTACCCAGGAAGGCAATGCCTACCTGCTCAAGAATTTCCCCAATATTACCCTGATTAAAAAAGCGACGCTTCTTAAATAACACCTGTAAAAACAGCGCGCGGAATGGCTCTGAGGTTGACCGCAATTGCCTCCCGGCACGTTCCGTCAGTGGGTAGGCCTCATGGATGCTTTGGGTATCATTGTTGGACTGGACATAGGCGAGGCGCGAACCGGCATCGCGCGCAGTGACGCGCTGCAAATGCTGGCTTTTCCCCACAGCGTGGTGCGGGCCGGAACCGAAAGCGAGATGGCGAATGGCATCGCCGCAGCCCTCCGGGAACTTTCGCCGGTACTGGTGGTGGCCGGTATGCCGCTGAATCAGAACGGCGAGCCGGGACCGCAGGCGGCACGGGTCGCGTCCCTGATCGACCAGCTACGCACCATGACTCCGGTGGAAATTGTGGTTCAGGATGAGCGCTATACCACAGCAGAAGCGCTCCGGGTCGCAAGGGACATGAATACCCGGGGAAAAACCCGTAAAAACAAAGTAGACCAGGTGGCCGCGGCGCTTATACTGCAGACCTATCTGGACCGGCGCGGAGCACACGCGGCCGGAGAAACACACTCCTCCCCACAGGGATAGGAACCAATGTATAACAGGCCGGCCGAAATACCGGACAAACCTCGGCGATGGACTTTCTGGCGCCTGGTGATGCTGTCCTTTATCTGGGCATGGGTGCTCCTGCTCGCAGGGATAGGTGTTGCCGCCATTGCCGCTTTCCTGGTTTATGACCAGGTAACCCGTCCCGGGGAACCGGGCACCGCCGTAGAAATCATGATTCCCCAAGGAGCAAGCGGTCGGGACATCGGCCGCCTGCTGGCGGACAAACGGCTGATAGAACATGAGGGCTTTTTCCGCCTCGCTCTCAGGCTCAAGAATGAGGACGTGAATATCCGCCATGGGGCATATGAACTGCACAAGGGGCTTTCCGCCCTGCAATTGTTGCAGGTGCTGATGGAAGGTCCGCCGCCGCATCTCCAGGCGAATCAGAT
>JAKLHG010000753.1 GCA_022710255.1 Candidatus Hydrogenedentota bacterium | reverse complement strand
AAACTGACGCCTCCCTCGCTGAGATAGCTCTGCCCGAACGCTGACGTTGGCGCGGCATATCCAGGCACCGGCATTTCGAGCGGTACGGGATATGCCCAACCAGGCGTGTAATACCGGATTTTGACTGCAAATTGCTGTCCGTTCAGCACGGATACGTTGACTGGCAGCGGGATAACATAATACCCTGCGTTCACACAGGTTCCCGAAACGATGGTTACGGGAGTTTCAAAACGGTCACCCTCAATACCGCTGTCATACACGGCAATTTCGTAGGCCATATTATTCGCGACTGCATAGGTTCCAACGGCAATGATGGTCTGATTGGCTGCAGCAGTAAACACGTTTGCCCCATACGCAACATTGCTGGGCGGTGAGCCTGTCATGCCCGTCAGTCCCAGTCCATCGTACTGATAGATGTGGTCCGTAACTGCAGGATTGGCCAGATCATAGAAACCGAAAGCCTCTTTCACTGCCTTGGAATCATAATAGGAGACATAAAAATACCCCGCGTCGCCCCAGAGTTCACTCCAACTGTTTTTGCAAATCCATACGCCCGCGCCGGGAGCACCATCCACCACAATGGCATCATCCCAACCAACCACCGTAATCATATGGTTCGTTGCCGCTGTACCAGCGTAATAGTAGGTATAGGCAGGGCTGCCGGAATATGAACTGTCATAATAGGCCATCGGGGAGGATACCGGCCCGTGCTGCATGATGGCACTCTGGATTTCCGATCGGTCCGCCATCGTAGCCTTGTAAATGGGCGCAGCCCACAACCGCTTACGCGGTTGGACAGTAAGTGGCGGCACCACCGCATCCGGATTGTAAGGATCGTCCGCTTCCGACAGTGGACCGTTCCACCGGGCAAGATAGGCCGTGGCCATACTGTTATTGCCGCCAAAACAATGCCCTACAGAGAAGCCGTGGGTATTCTTCATGTGGTTTTCGGAAAAGTCCCACGTTTCTCCGGCATGTATCAGCGACCAGGATTCCAACACGCCGCAGGCCGCGAAGGCCCAACAGGCACCGCAGTCTTCCTGGTACTTTACGGGAGTTACCAAAGTGCTGTCACGCAGGTCATAGCGGGACGGCAGGTCAGCCTTCCCGCCCTGCACTTCCAGGCGAGACCAATCCACAGGCTCGGGGATATACCCGTAATTTTCCCCCATCGCCGCTTTTCCCTCCTGCAACGCAGGATTCACCGGTGCTATTTGAAAAGTACCCGCGAAAACCGCTGCGCAAACGCACATCGTCATAAGGAATGTCATGTGGAACGTTCTCTGGATAAATACCCGTCTGAACATGATACCATCCTCCTTTTCTACCATACTTGAGATTACGGATAATTACGCCCTGTTATTCTAACACATTTCAATCTTCAGAACATGGAAGATTTTGGTTAGTACGCGCGGTTCCATTAAAAACCAATTCATGTTTATTGCAGCCACAAACGAAAAACGAATCGAAACACAGATCCTCAGACAACCGACCCGGGAATTCCTTCGGCACTATACCTTCATTCCACGAACGTATAGCCGACCCCGCGTACTGTCTTGATACAGGTGCCCGCATCACCCAGTTTCTTCCGCAGCCCGACAATTTGCACATCTACCGAGCGCTCCGTAACAACATGATTTTCACCCCGAACAGCGTCCACAATGCGGTAGCGGGTAAAGGCCCATCCCGGGCGGCGTGCGAGTAAATGAAGAATACAAAATTCCGAGTAGGTCAAATTAACAGGAACTTTTTTATAGAGGACTTCATGCCGCCCGGGATGGATTACCAGGTCGTTGAAGGTAAGCACCTCTTCCCCCTCTGAAAGACCCCGC
>JAKLHG010000752.1 GCA_022710255.1 Candidatus Hydrogenedentota bacterium | reverse complement strand
AACAGCACTTGCCGCTGTTGCAGATCTTTGAATATGGCATGAACATCAAAATTAAACTGGCCCGCAAGTTGTTCACGTGTCTTCCTGACTTCGGCGACTATGGGGTCTTCAGACATCATACGCTTCTCCCATCAATTCCTCCGGCGTGCATATAAAAGGAAGCCTGTAACCCTTTGCGGAGCATACATCGGCAACCCGCCGCACAATACGGGTTTGTGAGTGCCTTGGTGGAGCAATCCGCCAAGGCCACCCGGTCTTATTATCTACATTCCGGGGTAGAGGTTTTCGTTGTACAGGGTGGGGATTTCAGCGGCCCGCGCATTGGTGTAAATGCAGGCGCCACGCGACCCGAACAACACTACTTCATCGCGGCTGTCGCCCCATACATCCGCGGCGAGTCCGTAAAAATCAAGTTGCTGGTCCCGGTCTTTCCGGTCAGTGGTAAACGTCATGGGAAGCGTTTCAGCCACATTTCCCGCGCCGTTCCAAATCACGGCAGGCCGGTCCTTTCCCATCCCATATACAAGTATTCCCGAGGGTGGCTCCGTTCCGAACCAGTTTACCGGTGTGGTGGCGATGGCCCAAGCGCCCGGGGGCTGTTTGCTGTTCCAAAGTTCTTTCCCGTCCAAGTCATACATATAGAGGATTCCCCAGGCATTTTCATCGCGGTGATGCGGTACGGGGGTGCGGTCCACCACGGCCAACTGCGCCGGCGAATCTCTCCTGAACCGTCCCGCAACCACGTGCTGCGCCTCGCCCAGGGGATGGCTCCAGTATTCACTTCCATCGGGCGCAAGGCAGTGGATGCCACCATTGCCGAAGAGGAGGCGCCAGGTACGGTCCGGAGCGCGTAGAATCCATGTGGCGTCCGCATGGGCGTTGCCCGCGTCCTTCTGGAACAGGACGGTTCCATCGTGGTCAATCAACGCGAATCCCGTAAACACTTCATCTTTGCCGTCCTCGTCAACGTCCGCAATGGCGGGATAATGGCCGACAGACCCTTCATAATGCCACAACATATCCCCGTCATGGGCGACACCCCACATGTTCCAATAACGGTCCTTGACTACCAGGTCTTCGCGCCTTCCCCGCCCGCTCAGATCGGCGAAGAGAAAACTGTCGTCCGCCGGGGCGGGTAACGAGAACGCTCCTTTTTCTTTGCCGGTCCTGCCGCACAGCACCACCATCTGTGCTTCCCCTTCATACCGCGTGGCCCGTTCCCGGGGCGAGGTGCCGTCATAGGGCGGTTCCACGTATTTCGCCTGGCGGACATAGAGCGCTTCGTTCCAGCCGTCGCGATCCCAATCGTAAATCTGGACCGGCAGGTCGCTGTAAATACGCCCATTATCCAGCGATGGCGTTCCCGACTGCCAGAGGACTTCTCCATGGATTGTTGTAGCCGTCAGACACGTAATTTCCCGGGTGCCGAAGATGCTTTGAATAAAGAGCAGGTCTGGGCCGCCATCCCCGTCCAAGTCCCCAATGCGAAGGGTTTCCGCGCCGAAATTCTTTACGTCAATGGTACTCAACAGCCTCGCACCCGGTGCCGCCGGGTCCGCTTCCTGCGCCAGGACCTGATTTGTGCCCAGTGCTATCAAAACCGCTATCACCATAATTTTTCCCATCATAGGTTCTCCTGATAATTGGCAGGCAGGGTTACAATAGAATCAGTACATCTGATTAGTACCTTATCCAAAATATCCTATCATAAAAAACAAGAAGATTCATGCTGCCTTATCCATAAGTTGTTGAATTGATGCGGCTAACATGGCATTTAATGCAGTGGTTAATTTTTGTCCTTTTGGGGTCAGAATATACTTTTTCTGGCGAGGG
>JAKLHG010000751.1 GCA_022710255.1 Candidatus Hydrogenedentota bacterium | reverse complement strand
CCTGGTCGCTTGTCCCCGCATCTTGTTAGATTTCGCTACGGGCGATAAGTCACTGCACTATCCGGAAATCTATCGCCCGCTGCTGGTTTGGGGTATTGCCCTGAACACCTTGGCTGCAGGTGTGTTCTTTTCCATAGCGGCAAAATTGCGCCGCCGGTTGCGGGCAGGGGGGTGTGATAAACGATCAGACTGATCCGTCCCATCGGACTGATCGGAAGTTTCGCTTTGCACCAACGTGGCGGGATCGCCTACAGCAAGAACGCCAGCGCGGCGATGAGGAACACTTCTACGAACAGGTGGGCGATGAAGGGCAGCAGCAGGTTGCGCCGCTTCAGGCTCCACCAGGTCAAGAGCACGGAAAACACGGCCATGCCAACCGCTTCCAACGGAGGTTTCTGAAGGTGATACACGACTTCTGAAACGGGGACGATGAACCAGCCGAAGCGGGGAAACTTTCGCGCGGCGGCGCGCAGCAGCACGTAGCGGTGCAGGAATTCCCAGCCCATAAGCCAGGATGCGGTCCAGGAAAGCGCGGCCAGGCCGCGCAGGAAACGCTCCTGCAGGGGCAGATGGCCCAGGCCGGGATACTGTTGCTTGAGAGAAGGAAAGACCTGAATGCTGAGCACGGCCACACCGCCCACCAAAATCATCAACAGCAGCAGCATCCAGTCGCGCCGTTTCCAGGTGCGGATGGAAAACCAGGACCATTCCATGTGCCGCAGAGAACAGCAGAAGGGCACGACAAACCAGAGGAGAAATTTGTAAAGATCGAAGGAGCGTATCCCCCGCAACCGGGTCCAGTCCGGCGGAACCAGGGAGAGCATGTGCCAGGGGGTATCGACCCGCCAGTGAAAGACAGACCAGTCAAAGGGCCAGGAACAGTGAAGAGAGGCCAGCGCATCTATGCCGAGAACCAGTACTACATAGCCCATGACGAGATACAAAGAAGCCGGACTTGCTACGGATGAATGGAGTTCCTGCGTTAAGGCGTTGTGGCAGTTGCCTGGTGGCGGTTTGTTATCCCCCCGTGCCTTTTGAATGTGTCTTCTCCGGTTCATGCCGGTTTCTTCTTCGCTTTTCCCGGCCACGGACACAATGCCGCCGCGGGACAGGCGGCGCATTTCGGAGCGCGGGCGGTGCATAGGGCCCGGCCATGGAATACCATGTAGTGGGAGTAAATGGTCCAGTGTTCCTGCGGCCAGAGGGCCATGAGATCTTGCTCAATTTTGGCGGGGTCCTGGTGTCGGGTGAAGCCGAGGCGGTTGGAGACGCGCCTGCAATGGGTGTCTACAATAACGCCCGGTACGTGGAAACATTCGCCCAGTACAGCATTGGCGATTTTCCGGCCAACGCCGGGCAGGCGCAAGAGGTCGTCCATGGAACCGGGTACCCGGCCCTCATAGTCTGCCAGCAGTATGCGGCAGCTCTCCCGGATGGACCGGGCTTTCTGGTTGAAAAAGCCGCAGGAGCGGATATCATTCTCGAGTTCGCCGGGGGCGGCCTCCACAAAATCGCGCGCATCCCGGTACTTTTTGAACAGGTCGCGGCAGACCACATTTACGCGCGCATCGGTGCATTGCGCCGCGAGTATGGTCATGATTAACAGTTGGAGTGGCGACCGAAAGTCCAGAGTGCACCGCACCTCGGGATAGGTTTTCTGAAAGATGGCGAATAATGCTTGCGCGCGTGTTTTTTCTTTTGGGGATACTACATTGCGGCGCGCCATCGCAGGATATCCTCCGCGGGGTAGCAATTTAAAATCTGTTCCGGTTCCAGGCCGCCTTTGCGCGCCATGGCCACGGCGAAGCGCATGTTGGCCAGCCCGGAAACGCGGTG
>JAKLHG010000750.1 GCA_022710255.1 Candidatus Hydrogenedentota bacterium | reverse complement strand
GCCTCGGCCGCCAGACGGAACAAGGCGCCGTCGCCGTCGAAGCTCCAGGGACGGCCCGCTTCCACCGCCTCCAAGCGCGCCTCATCGTGGCGATACAGGATTTCTTCCGCCACCCGGCCGTCGGGACCGCGGTAAATCAGGGTCAATGCCTCCGAGCCGTGCCATTCCACATTGACCACCGTCACCAGCACTTCGGGCAAAATACCCCGGAGCGTCGCATCCGGTCGCAGGTCTTCCAGTTTCATACGCTTTCTATTCCACCCCATGGGTATGGCATTCACACCCAGGATAATACCCTTCAGTCATTCCATTGTCCGAACCGATCTTTCACCAACAGAAGTATAGAGAATGCCCCGGCTTCTTTTCCATTATTCTTCAAGAATGAGGCCATGACCGGTGCAAGATTTCGACCGGGAGGGATTTGTTGAAAAGGTTCATTTACAGATGCTATTCTATTTCAAGAAAAGAGGCCTTTTGCCCGCGTATTTATTTCCCAATTTCAACGCTGTCAGCATTGGAGTTGAATGTGTTTTCAGAGTCGTATACCTAACGGAAAGTATATAACATGAGCGCTGTTGAAACGGAAGTATTAGACATCAAGGAGATCGTCGCCAAGTATCCGGCCACGAAAGGGGGCATTATCGCCGTTCTTCAGGAAATCCAGGAACGGGACGGGTATCTTTCCCCGGAAGCGCTGGATGAGACGGCGCGATTGACGGGCATTTCCGTGAACGAGATTTACGGGGTGGCCACCTTCTACAGTTTTTATAAGTTCAATCCGCCCGGACGGCATGTCATCCAGGTATGTTTGGGCACGGCCTGTCATGTTCGCGGCGGTGCAAAAATACTCAGTGAACTGGAGCGCCTGTTGAAAATCAAAGTGGGGGAGGTGACGCCGGACGGCAAGTTCGAACTGAACCGCATCGCCTGCCTGGGCTGCTGCGCGCTGGAACCGGTGGTCGCCATAGACGGCAAGTTCTATCCGCGGGTAACAGCACGCAAGCTTCCCGCAATTCTGGCCGAGTATCAGGACTAAAAAGAAACGGAATCCACCATGAACGTTTTGGAACAACAATACAAAGAAGCGACAGCGGAATGGGACCGCATAGAGCACAGCGACGTCCCCGTATTTTTTGTGGGCGCCGCCACGTGCGGCCGTGCCGCAGGCGCAGGCGAAGTGTTGCAGGCGTTGCGTGATGAAATCGCCAAGGGCGGTATCAAAGCGCAGGTCATCGAAGTGGGCTGCCTGGGTCCCTGTTATCTCGAACCGCTGGTCATCGTCCACAAACCGGGCTCGCCCCGTATCTGTTACGGTAACGTAGGCCCGCAACAAATCGTGACCCTATTGCATAAGCATGCCCTGGGCGGCGATCCCTGTCCGCAATGGGCGCTGGGCGTGATGGGCGACAGCGAAGCCAACGGTATTCCGAAATTGTCGGACCACCCTGTCATGCGCCATCAGGTGCGCCGGATTTTCCGCAACTGCGGCATCATTGACCCCGAAAATTTTAATCATTACCTGGCCCGGGAGGGGTATCGCGGCTTTCTCCGTGCCCTGGGAATCGGACCCGATAAAACCCTGGAAGCGGTAAAGAACTCCGGCTTGCGCGGCCGGGGCGGCGCGGGCTTTCCCACCTTCAAAAAATGGGAGTTCTGCCGGAACAGCGCGGGCGAGAAACGCTTTCTCATCTGTAATTGCTCCGAGGGCGACCCCGGTTCCTTCATGAATCGCACGCTCATCGAGGGCGATCCCCATGCTGTGTTGGAAGGCATGCTCATCGCCGGGTATGCCATGAACGCCACCGCGGCATACATTTATGTCGGCGTGGAATATGGAACGG
>JAKLHG010000075.1 GCA_022710255.1 Candidatus Hydrogenedentota bacterium | reverse complement strand
CGCGAAGCCGGGACAAGGGGGCGGTCCTGGTGCTGGGGTACGTGATTGCGGCATGGCAAGGGGAACTGGTTCCCGATTCCGATGTCAGCGACTTGAAATTTTTCAGCCGTGCGGAAAGGCCCCCGGTGCCCTTTACCGCCCATCGGGAACTCCTGGACTTATATGATGCGTTGAATCCATGAATGACAGGCAATTGCACAAACTCGGACTGGACTCCGCATCCGCGCAAAACGCCGCGCGGCGCTGTATCAGCCATGCCGAGGCGGAGGGCATGTCCGGTGCGCAAATCAAGAAATGCCTGCGCCGTGTGGCCAAGTCCCCGCACAGGCACCTCAATGATGCCTTTTTCGCGCCGCTGGCCGAAGCGCTGACCGGGAGACAGGCGCAAACCGTTGTCGCCGGCGTCAGAAAAGCAGGAAAATCAGGGGCCCATTATCAGCAGTGGGGTACGGATCTGGATCCCCAGGCGGTGCTTCAAATGGAACAGGCCTGCTCGCTGCCCGTCGCCGTGCGCGGCGCGTTGATGCCGGACGCTCATGTGGGTTACGGCCTGCCTATCGGCGGGGTGCTGGCCACGGAAAACGCCGTTATCCCCTATGCCGTGGGGGTCGATATCGCCTGCCGCATAAAAATGACTGTTCTGGACCTGCCCCCGGAAGGTCTGGAGGATGAGCGCAGCGAGCACTTGCGGTCCGCCATCGAAACACAAACCCGTTTCGGAATCGGGGCATATTTTCAGCACCGGCGCACCCATGTCGTTATGGATGAGGACTGGTCGGTATCCCCGATTACCCGCCAGTTGAAGGACAAGGCTTGGGGCCAACTGGGCACCAGCGGCAGCGGCAATCATTTTGTTGAATTTGGCGTATTGCAGTTGGACACAACCGGACTCGGACCGGACACGGGCCGGTACCTCGCCTTGTTGACTCACAGCGGCAGCCGGGGAACCGGCGCCGAAGTATGCGCGTATTACAGCAAGATCGCCCAAGGGCGCTGCAAGGGGCTTCCCCCGGATTTGCGGCGACTGGCATGGCTGGCCATGGACAGCCAGGAGGGGCGGGAGTATTGGGCCGCCATGGAACTCATGGGCCGGTATGCGGCCGCAAATCATGAACTCATTCATCGCCACATTGCCGAACATTTGGGCGCGCAGGTGCTTCTGGATATTGAAAACCATCATAATTTCGCCTGGAAGGAAATTCATGACGGGCGTGCAGTGATTGTGCATCGTAAAGGGGCGACCCCCGCCGGTAAAGGCGTGATGGGAATCATTCCGGGTTCCATGGCAAGCCCGGCTTATATCGTTTGCGGGAAAGGCAACCCCGACAGCCTTGAAAGCGTGTCCCACGGCGCGGGACGCCGTATCAGCAGAACACAGGCCAAGAAAACGCTTACCTGGGGGGGAGCCAACAAACTGCTTCAGATCCGCAAGGTGAAAGTGATCTCCGCAGGCCTGGATGAAGTACCGGCAGTATACAAGGATATTGACCAGGTAATGGCCTGCCAGAAGGAGTTGGCCGAGATTCTCGGACAGTTCAACCCCCGGTTGGTAAAGATGGCGCCGTCCGGCGAACGGCCGGAGGATTAGCGGGAACCATAAATGGCAGTTGCGCTGTTTCGGCTTGGGGCGGGAAACCATTTGAAGGGCGATAGAGTCCTATTTTTAGTACCACAAAACCTTGGCAAGACTACTTTGAAGAAGATAAAATCATAGATTGTTGTTACGAAAAACAATTCGACTTCCTGCCCTCTCCGGAAATACGTATGTTACGCGTCGACAAACGCCAAAGATTGAGTAAAAAGATCGTTTACGGGGGAGCCACGGGGCTCATGAACGGCTATCCCTTTTTTCCGGCCCCAAAATATAGACCAGGGCTGTTACACTCGTAATCGAAGCATTTCTATATATACATAACGCCAGGCTGATGGGTTGCTCGCACAGGAACTTGGGAAAGGGAAAAGTCCGTGATTCAACAGGTCCTGGGACTACAGAAAAATTTATGGGTCGTTATTCTATCTTGTTTTGTCGGTCTCGCCTGGGTGGGCTGTCATCCGCCGAAGCAGGACTATGCATCTTTTATACCGTCTCCGGGCAAATACGATGTCCGTATTCTTCGTGATACCTGGGGCGTGCCCCATATCTTCGGCAAAACGGATGCCGATGCGGCCTACGGGCTGGCCTATGCCCACTGCGAGGATGACTGGACCTGCATGGAAGACGCCATGTTAACCGCACGGAGTAAACTGGCCCGCAAACTCGGCCTGGAATGGGCCAAGTTCGACTATCTCATGCAATGGTTCAAGGTTCGTGAATTCACTGAGGAACGGTATGATTCGTTGTTGAGTCCGGAACTACGCGCCATTGTGGAGGCGTATGCGGAAGGCATCACCCATTTTGCCGCCCTCCATCCCGATAAAATGCCTTTGCTGCAGCTTCCCGTTACGGGGAAGGATGTCATTGCCGGGGTTACGGGAAAAGTGCCGTTCTTTTACGAATTACACCGCAGTCTGCTCACCATGATGGGTAACTCCGGCATCAGCATCGACAAATCGGGCCCTGTCGTATTCCGCGCCATGGAGGAGAACCCCTTCAGCCGGGGATTTCCCATCGGCTCTAACGCCTGGGCGGTCGGCCCAAAGCGCAGTGCGGACGGGGCGACCCGCCTGGCCATCAATTCCCATATGCCTTGGGACGGACAGGTCACCTGGTACGAAGCCCACGTACACAGCGAGGAAGGTTGGGATGTGATTGGCGCCACCTTCCCCGGAGGCCCCTTTATTTTCAAGGGGCACAACGCGAACATGGGCTGGTGCCACACCATCAACCGGCCGGGCCTGGCGGATATCTATGAACTGGTGTTGCATCCGGAGGACCCCTACCGCTATCGTTACGACGGGGAGTGGCGGGAAATGGAGCGCGGCAAAGCCCGCATGCAGGTGCGTCTCTGGGGCAATCTGGTCATCCCGGTCAGCCGGGAAATGCTCTGGTCGGTGCATGGGCCGGTGGTGCGACAGGGGGACAAAGCCTACGCCCTGCGTTTTGTCGGGTACGGGCAGGTGGACGTGCTGGAACAGTGGCGTCTCATGAACAAGGCGCAAAACCTGGACGACTTTCTCGGCGCCATGAACAAACTCACCATGCTGTCGTTTAATACGCTTTACGCGGATCGGGGCGGCAACCTGTTTTACGCGTACGGCGCCAAATTTCCTAAACGGTCCACCGAGTTCGACTGGACCAAGATGCTCCCGGGAGATACTTCCAAGGCGGTGTGGACGGAATTTCATCCTTTCCCGGCCATACCGCAGGTGCTGAATCCACCCTCCGCCTTTGTCCAGAGCTGCAACAGCAGCCCCTTCTATACCACGGTAGGGGAAGGAAACCCCCGCCCTGAAGACTTTTGTCCGTCCATGCGCATCGAAACCCACCTGACCAACCGGTCCCGGCGGGCGCGGGCGCTTTACGGCGTCGATGAATCCATCACGCGGGAAGAGTTCTATGCTTACAAGTATGACAAGGTATACGACCCCGAATCCCATCCGGCGAAATGGGTTCGGGATATTCTGGCCCTGGACCCGCCTGACGATCCTGACCTTCTTGCCGCGCTGGAATTGTTGAAAGCATGGGACGGTTCCGGTAGCCGGGGCAATACGGCAATCACCCTGGTCATGCTGGCCATGGAAATGGACCACGAGGCGGGGGCGGGCAAGATGGAATGCCTGGGCAACGCTGTCCGTTATCTGCTGGAAAAGCACGGCCGCCTTGATGTGCCCTGGGAGGAAATGCTGCGCCTGCGGCGCGGGGTTCTCGACCTGGGCCTGGGCGGATGTCCCGACTGCCTGCGTGCCATTGATATCAAGCTGCAGGACGATGGCCGGTTCACGGGCATTAACGGCGACTGTTTCTTTCAGATGGTGGAGTGGGGGGCGGACGGGACGCTGCGCTCCGAAAGCATTCACCAATACGGCAGCGCCGCCGCCGATAAAGACTCGCCCCACTATGCCGACCAGGCGCCCCTCTTTGCCGCGGAAAAAATGCGGCCGACCTTGTACTATGAAAAAGATATTCGGGAAAACCTGGCCCTGGAATATCGCCCGGGCGATTACACGGAACCCTGGTATCTGGCCGTTAACTAGCCCCCGGCCTGTGGATAATGGATATGGGGGGATTGTAACAGGCGCTCGGATTTGTGTAATACTGGTTTTCAGACAATAGCGGTATAGACTTCAGATTTCCTGAGCCCGTCGGAAATGCGCATGGCACTGGTAAACAAACAAAAAGACGGAGCAAGAAGGGAATGATGACCTAAGTCCGCACGTAAGGAACGGCAAAGACCGTAGAAGCGGCATCCTGCCGCTTCCATGGTGACTGCGGTCCGTATGTCCGTCTTGATGCAAAGCGGCAGGATGCTGCTTCTACGTTCCTTGTCCTTATTGGCTTTACGCCAACAACTCGGTTTCTTACGTGCGGATTTGGGGATGACGAAATAGCCATCCGTGACGAAGAATCCACACCTTTTGCTGCAAGTGGCAATTTCGTTGCCTGTCCATGTATTGCGGCCTACATGAAGAGGTCTTTGAAAAAGTGTCTGACGGAATTCCGAAGAATCATTGAAAAGAACCCACGGGATCAGTAAGTCTAAACTTGAAAACCTGTTTCGGGGAAGATATTTTGTTTAACCTGAAGAAAAGAACGGTTGAAGGCTTGTACGGTGGCTTTGAATACGTGCAAGAGGGGCATGTCACCGCTATTGTGCGCCTTGAGGACGGCGGAAAGACAGCTGCGGCGCTGATGCGTGATTCGGGGTGTGAAAGTGTTGCCGCGACAGGCCGGGGTGTCCTATCCAGATTTTCCTGGTCGGAGGGGCGTTATGGGGTGAAACGCCGTTGTAAACGGGGCGGCATGATGCGTTTTCTGTTGCGGGACCACTACCTGTTTGTGAATCGTCCCCTCAAAGAGTTTACAATACACTTACGTGTCCAGGAACGGGGCCTCCCTGTGCCGGGCCTGCTCGGGGTTTGTTGGTGTCGGCGCGGACCTTTCTATTCGGGTGCCTTGGCAACGGAGGAACTGCCCGGAGTGGACCTCGATGCTTGGTTACGTGCCAATCAAGGTGATGCCACCACAGTAACGTCCATGATGCTTGCATGCGGAGCACTGCTTCGCACGATGCATGATAGGGGCGTTCTGCACGGCGATTTGCAGGTGAAAAACGTCTTTATCAGCGCCAGCCGGGTGTACTTGTTGGATTTTGACCGCGCACGGATACAAAAAGATATTGGCAAGTGGCGCAGGGAGCGCAACCTGTTGCGGTTGCGCCGGTCTTTTGACAAGCGGGGGCACGGCCGGGCGGCGTTTGCCTGGCTGGTACGGGGGTATGGACTATCAGGATTCAGCCCGTGGCTGAATGGGCTATATACCATCAAGGGAATTTTTTCCGATATCATGACCATCAGGAGGCGCGTGTGACCAGTGCAGTGGAAATGACAGGCCCCGGAGAGGGCCATTGGTTGTGTCCGCCCGGATTTGTCCAGGGGCGGGTGAACGGCAGTCTGGCGTATTACCGGGAGGATGTGACCCCGCAGCAACTGGAGACGCTGCTGGCCCATGACGCGGAAACGCTCAAGGAAACACCCAAAGTACAGGTGCGCGCGGTGGAACATTGGATTATCAAGCAGCGCCGTTCCGGGCGGGGCCGCGCTATTCTGTCCCCGGGCCAGACCCGGGAGCGGCACCGGTGCGCCTGGCAGGCGGGACACTATCTTCGCGCCCATGGTATTCGTGTGCCAGAACCCCTGGCCTATGTGGAACGCAGTTTTGCCGGCGCCGTTACAGGCAGCTGGCATATATTTCAAAACCTTCTCCATTGCCGGGATGTGGAGAGTTATGTCAGCGGTATGATTGAACGCGGGGTGGACGGTCTCAGCCTCGAAGTGTTCCTGCAGCATCTTGCCGAGTCGCTTCAGGCCGTGGAGGCCTGTGGCGCCTATCATGGCGACCTGTCCGGCAAAAACATCTATACCCGGGACGGAGTCCGTTTTTTCCTGATTGACCTGGATGCCGTGCAACTGAATGTGTCCCACGATGAGGAGCGCCGTCTGAAGAACCATGTTCAACTGTATGATTCTTTTTGCGACGCCCTTTCTGATGTGCTGTTGGTGCCTTTCCTGGAGTCATTGCTTCCGGAGTCGTGTGAATTGCGCACCTGGATGCCCAGGGTGCGCGCCGAGCAGAAAAAACGCAGGGAAAGGGTGGAGGCCCACTGGGCCAAGCATGGCTACCCGGAACACATCAACCCGCTGCGCGAATACCGTATGCATTTGTGAAGACTAAGTGTGTAAGGCCATCTTGCCGACAATTATGAGTTTGAAACTACTGGGAGCGCCGCCATCCTTGGCGGCTGGCGCGGGCAAGATAGACTATGGTGTTATCCCTGCCGGCAAGGATGCCAGTGTTCCCAGTGGCATAATAACCGGATAGTTGTGCCAATGGCGCCTCTTCTTCCGGGCCGAGTCCCGGACGAAGCGTAGGTCCTTTCGGTCGTTTTTGTTGATATGCTTTTCCGGGTTAACCTCCGTTTTTGGGATAAAACGCGTGCAACATCCGCCTTAAGCCGTAAGGAACACATCAACACCATGAAAGATTTTTCGCGACTCTGTATCCATACCATGACCACCAAGCCCTGGTCCCTGGAGGAAATCCTTGCGGGATACACACGTGCAGGCGTATCCGGGATCACCGTGTGGCGTCATCATATCGAACCCTATGGTGCGGAAAAAGCGGGGAAGATGCTGCGCGATTCCGGCCTCAAAATCGTCAGCCTTTGCCGGGGTGGGTTTTTCCCGGCCACCAGCGCCGCGGCCCGTGAAGAAGCGCGTACTGAGAATCGGCGTATCATAGATGAAGCAGCCGCCATCGGTGCGCCGTTGGTCGTGCTGGTCTGCGGCGCCCACCCGGAAATCTCGCTGCCGGATGCCCGCCAGCATATTCTGGACGGTATCGCCGCTGTGTTGCCTCATGCCGAGGCGGTTGGCGTGAAATTGTCCATCGAACCCCTGCACCCCATGTATGCCGGTGATCGCAGTGCGGTCAACACCCTGGAACAAGCCAACAACATGGTGGTCGCCTTGAATTCGCCCTGGGTGGGGGTGACCGTAGACGTCTATCACTGCTGGTGGGATCCCATGCTGAAGTCGGACATACAGCGTGCCGGAAATTCCATTCTTTCCTTTCATGTCTGCGACTGGCGCACACCCGTCCGGGATATTCTGAACGACCGGGGGATGATGGGCGAAGGCTGCATCGATATCCCTGGCATCCGCAAGTGGGTTGAAGCCACGGGGTTCAACGGGTTTGTTGAAGTGGAAATCTTTTCACACCAGTTTTGGGCGTGGGACCAAAATGCGCTGGTGGAAAGGATCAAGGAGGCTTTTTTAACTTCCGTATAAAGCGCGGTCGCCATGTTTTCAGAAATTAGCGTGCACGGTAAAGAAGGCGATAACAGGAGTGATGCGGACAAAATATTGTATACTGTTAGGTGACCGAATTTGGATACTGGAAATGTTTATTACAAGGTAAAGGCGACATACAAGTCTGATAACTGACACAAACTATTTTGGGAAAGAGAAAACATCATGAATCGAAGAACTTTTTTGAAATCCACCATGGCCGTTGCCCCGATGTTGTTGTCCGCGAAAGTGCTTGGCCAAAACGGTCCTGGCGCCAACGAGACCGTCAATGTCGCCATTGTCGGCTTGGGCGGCCGGTCGCGGGATATTGTGGCCACGGCGCTGGGAATACCCGGGATGCGGATTGTTGCCGTGTGCGATTGTTTCGGTCCCCGGGTGGATGCTGCGCGCAAGGCCCTGTCCGAGCGGGGGGTGGAGTGCAAAGGTTACCTGGACCTGCGGGAAATGCTGGACAAGGAAAACGTTGACGGGGTCATGGCTGAAACAACGACTCATGCCCGGGCGTGGGTGTCCTGCATGGCCATGGCGGCGGGCAAGGATGTATACATCGAAAAGCCGATGAGCTTTACCATTGCTGAAGGCCGGGAAATGGTGAACTGCGCGCGGCACTATAAACGGGTTACCCAGGTCGGCACCCAGCAGCGGTCCATTCCTCTGAACAACTGGGCAAGCGACCTGGTCAAGAACGGGGCCATCGGAAAAATTACCGCGGTGCATGCCCCCGATTTTGTCGGCGCGATACCGTGGGAGCCGAAGGAAGGCCAGGAAATGCCGGACGGCGGGCGGCCCGACTGGTGGGACGTCTGGACCAACCAGGCTGAACTGAGGCCGTACCATAAGGATCTGCACTATGGCTGGGCCCAGTGGCTGGATTATGACGGCGGCGGCATCAGTTTCGGGGTGACCGGCTGGGGCACGCACAGTTATGACCAGATGCAGCGCGGCCTGGGAACCGATGAAACCGGGCCTGTGGAAATCATTCTGGAAGAACCGGTAACACACAGGCCCGCGTGTCCGGATAAGGGCCGCAAGCCCGCCGAAGAGGAAACGGGTGCGCCTTACTACGGCATGGTGACCAACACCAGCGGTCCCCGGGCTAAAGTGCGCATGCGCTACGCCCAGGGTACGGAAGTGTTTTTTGACTTGGACGGCAACAACGGCCCCGGCCTCGGATGTATTTATGAAGGGGAAAAAGGACGCATCGAGATCAACCGGGACAAAATTTTGGTGGAACCTCTTGAATTGCTCCAATTGCCGGATAACCCCGGCCATTTGACGGTTCCGGAAACGCAACCGCATATTGAAAACTGGATTGCCTGCATCAAATCGCGTGAAAAATGCACCGCCGACATTGAATATGGCCAACGCAGCAGTACCTTATGTTACCTGATTAATATCGTGCGTGCCGTGGGGCGCGTCGGTGAAGCGTTGAAATGGGACCCGGCGGCGGAACGGTTCACCAATTGCGACGAGGGTAACGCCATGCTCGCCAAGGTGCGCCGCGCCGGTTACGAGCTTCCGCCGCTGGCATAATACACCCCGGTGCTGACATCCTTTCCCTCGCGGCCACCTGTGCCGGTTCATCGCCGGCAGGGGCGCTGTCCCCGGGCGTGTATGCTATTTTTTATCGTTTCGAACGTTATCGTGTGGGAACCAGAAACTTTTCAGGAGAGCTGTTTCATGCATGTTCATTTAAATCTGTCCTGCGGACTGTTGTCTCTGGCTTTTTTGGTGGTTGCGGCGGTTCTGTGGTCGGAGGGCGCTGTCGGCATGAATGCGGATGTGGAGTGGCGGGCGTCCTGGATTTGGAAGCATCAGGATTCTTATACCAGATACAACGATACCATTGAAGCGTTCAAAGAGGTTGAACTGCCGCGCGTGGCTTCGGCTACGCTACGTATCACGGCCGACACGCGCTACCGTCTGTACATCAATGAACAGTGGGTCAACGATGGCCCCTCCCGCAGTTGGCCCCGGCATTACCAATACGACGTGGTAGACGTGGGTGGTTACCTGCGTCCGGGCGTCAATTCCATCAGAATCATCGCGAAGTTTTTCGGCATCGGCACCTTCCACCAGATCCCGCAGGAAGCGGGGCTGCTGGCCCAGCTGGAATTTACGGGCAAAGACGGGGAGTCCATTATCCTGGGCACGGATGAAAGCTGGCAGGTGCGCACCGTGCCCGCCTGGCTTGCCAATACGCCTAAACAATCCGTGCAGATGGGCCCCTTTGAAATCTATGACGCCCGGGAGCCCGAAACCGCTTTTGAGAATGCGCAGGTGCGTTATGCCGCCGAAGCCGGTCCCTGGAAAGCGCTGGAACCCCGCGATTGCGCCTTGCTGACGCGGATTCCCTTTTTATTTAAGGCGGTAACCGCCGCAAACGTGGTGAAGAAGCCCAATGCGACAACCTTTGTTTTTCCGACCAGCAACTGGCTGTACGACGATATTGTGTATTCCAACCACCACGTGGTCACTACGGGCGCGTATGCGACGTTGCTGGAGATGGGAGAACAAGGCGGCGAGGTCGTTGTGGATGCGGATGGGCAAACCGCCTATGTCGAGGGGCAGCGCGTGGAAGGCAACCGCTTTAAACTGCCGGCCGGCCGCCATCTTCTGTTCACGGTTCTTACGGAATACTGGGGTCACTGGCGCAACGACACGGAAATACGCCTTGTCTCCGACAATGCGGTAACGTTTGTAAATCCTCTGGATGAAACTGCGGACGGCCCGTGGTGTTTTATCCCCTTCTCTCCGGAGGTCCTGTACCGCATCGCCGATTATGAGTGGGCGCTGATGCCGAAAGAAAAGCAAGTGGAAATCGAACGGCATATTCGAAGAACGATTGAGGAACAGATGAAAGACGCGCCGACGGCGGCAACCTTCGCCGCGTCTTTTCGCGGCAAGGCGCGCATGATTGGCCCCCGGGAAAGTACGGAATCGCCCTACTACCTGTTTACTCACCGGGAGGTGGTGCAGGGCGCCTCCGCGCCGGTGGAGCGCCCGGAAACGCTGCTGTCCGGTGACCGGCCAGTCGTTGTATCTCCGGTCGCACAGGGCGATGTGGAACTTATTTTCGACCTCGGCGAACAGAATATCGGCTATTACGAATTTGAACTGGACGCGGAGGCGGGGCTCGTTGTGGACCTCTTCGGTGTGGAATATATCGATCCGGACGGCCGGGTCCAATTCACCGACCGGTACAGGAACGGCATGCGCTATATCTGCCGGGAAGGCGAAAACCGGTTCCTCAGCCTGATGCGGCGGTCTCAACGGTACCTGTTCGTGACCCTGCGCAATCAAACCCGGCCGGTGACCCTGAAGCGCCTGTCGTTGGTCGAATCCACCTATCCGGTAAACCGGCAGGGTGAATTCGCCTGCAGCGACGAATCGCTCACTCGTATCTGGGATATCTCGGCGCGGACCCTGAAACTGTGCATGGAGGATGTCTTTACGGATTGTCCCTTATATGAGCAGACCTTGTGGGTCGGCGACTCGCGAAACGAGGCGCTCTTTAATTACACCGCCTTCGGCCATGCCGATATCGCGCAGCGCTGCATCCGCCTGGCCGCCCTTTCTTTAGACAAATATCCCCTCGTCCAATGCCAGGTGCCTTCCACATGGGAAACCATTATCCCGGTATGGGGCTTTCTCTGGAATTTCATGTCCTGGGACGTGTATGAATACACGGGAGACAAGGCCTTCCTGGAGTGGGTGTATCCGTATGCGGTCAAAAATCTGCGCAATGCCGAATCCTTCTCGGATGAACGGGGCCTCTTCAGCGCCCCTTTCTGG
>JAKLHG010000749.1 GCA_022710255.1 Candidatus Hydrogenedentota bacterium | reverse complement strand
GATAAACAATAAGACTTTTTTTTACCGCAAGAAAAGCAGCAGGATCATTCAGAAGAGGGTTGCCTGACACCACGTTTAACCGTCCCCCTGGGAATTTTAAGGAAGTGTTATTGTGATTGCCTGGACGCCGAATTTTCCAAAGTGGCAGTATCCGATTGGGTATGGGCGGCTATTACTTGCCCGGCATCGTTTTTTTGACCGGATCGGCATCCTTTGGGATAAGAAATGGCCCCGAATAGGCATCAAATCAGGATATCAAGCCCGCCTCGCATTTATGCGCAATAAGTGCAAGGGGCGTCGTTGTTTCGTGATAGCAAACGGTCCCAGTCTGAAAGATATTGACCATCGGAAACTCCGGAAGGAAATTACCATCGGCTGCAACGGAATATACAAACAGTTTTCGGAATGGGGCTTTCACACGTCTTATCTATTATTTGAGGACATAGAACAACTTGAACTTCGCCGTCACGATGTAGGAAGTGTTCAGGGGCCGGTCAAGATGGCGGCAATTTACAACGCTTATGCATTCAAAGCGGACAGCAAAACCATTTTTTTTAATGCACCCCGCATGCGCGGCCAACTTTATTACTGGAAGGACTTATATCCCCAGTTTTCGACAGATTTCGCGGCAATCGTGCACCTTGGCAGTACCATAACCCATATCATGCTGCAACTCGCTTATCACCTGGGATGCGATCCCGTGTATATTATCGGGCTGGATCATGACTATGGTGAACTGCCGAAACTGTTTCCGCCAGGAAAAATCACGATTACGGAAGAAAACTTGAAGCTGGTTCGAGGCCTTCATTTCAGCGATAAGTATTACAAAATTGGCGACCAAATCGGTGTTCCCTTTGTGAAGGAGCAAGAGCAGGCCTACACCAGAGCACGGGAAATCTTCGAGGCAGATAATCGCTGTATTTATAATGCCAGTACACATACGAAACTGGACGTATTCGAACGC
The DNA here is from genome assembly GCA_022710255.1 of Candidatus Hydrogenedentota bacterium. Taxonomy (GTDB): domain Bacteria; phylum Hydrogenedentota; class Hydrogenedentia; order Hydrogenedentales; family CAITNO01; genus JAAYBJ01. Next base: position 884 of record JAKLHG010000749.1, on the reverse strand, counting down.
TGTGATTTCGAGAGCCTTTTCGGTTAAGGGACAGGCTGCAGTTGAACCGATTGCAGCAAAAGACAGCTTTCTTTTGTTCCTGATTTCATTTGTAGAACCACAAAAAATATACAATTCAAAAGGGATAGAGTAATTCCGCATGCCATTTCGCACGCATAACATGGCACATATATCGCACGTGACAGACCTTTCAACAGAAAAAATTCCCGTCATCATCGCCTTGGGCGATTTTGCTTCCGGTGTGGTATCGTGGGCGTTCCGCCTCCGTGACGCCATGGCCGCCAATCCCCGTTATCGTGTCATTTTAGTAAACTGTCATAAAACGGGAAACAAAATAGGCCGGTTTGACGCCCAAGCCACAAAAATTTCAGAAATTTCAGCCCTACTCCACGAATTCGGGCGCGGAATTGTCATTCCCAATTTTGTGTGGGATATCTTCGATGTGTGCGCTCCCCTTATGGCGGCTCAAAAATCTTTCAAAACCATCGGCTACTGCCGTGCCGACAGCGATGAGGAGTATTACGCGCCCCTATCGTGGTACGCCCCTGTTATAACCCGGTTTGCCGCGGTAAGCCCGGAATGCGCGGCAACCTTAAAACAGCGCCTTCCTGAGCGGTCCGGACATGTGTACACCATGCCCACTGGTGTACTGGTGCCGAACACCCTTGCACGTTCATGGAAGAAAAGGCCCATAAGGCTGGTTTATGGCGGCCGTATTGTTCAGGAGCAGAAACGCGTTCTGGATCTTGTGCCCCTGGTGAAACATCTTCGCGACCGGTCCGTCCCGTTTACACTAACCGTGGCAGGCATTGGCCGACAGTTGGATGAGCTGAAGGCAGGCATAAACGCTTCCGGCGCATCGGAATATGTTCGTTTCACCGGAC
>JAKLHG010000748.1 GCA_022710255.1 Candidatus Hydrogenedentota bacterium | reverse complement strand
CAGGTTGGATATTTTGGAGTGTTCAATGTCCGCGCGCATGCGCGACCGGTCAGGCAGCAATATCTGCCCGAAATAACGCCGTAAAAAAACGGATTCACGAAGCCGCTTCTGAAGCGGTGACGCATCCTTGACCCATATTGGATAGAGGTCGTGGCAGATGTCGTTTACGGCGTTATAGAGGACGATCAGGTCGGGGTCCAGTGCCAGGTAGTCTCCGACCCGCATGCGATGTTTCAGCGAATTCATGCCTGAAAGACCGCAGTTGACCACATCGATACGATTGAATCCGAAATGTTTGTTCAGTAGTGTTTCGAGAATGGCCGGATACGTAAGATCATTAACGGGCCCTTCTTCTGTCGTGGACGCGCCCACGCACAAAATCCGGTACGTGCCCGCCGGCTTGGGCACGATAAGATCCGCGTCCCGGAAACCATAATTGTTGATACGGAAATCTTCCGTTATACCCAGCGCATTAATGCGGTCCCGGCGTTCCATGTGTTTTTTGTAGGTAAAAAAATCCAACTCCCATAGGGTGTCCGGTTTCGTCGGCTGCCATACTTCGCCCCGGGGATAGGCGAGCCAGCAGCCGCCGCCTTCCGCTGCCGGGGATCGCAATACGGCATACCCGAAAGGCCCCCGGTGTTCCGGAGACAGGGCGGGAACGAAACGGTGCGTCTCCGCGGAGTCGGCTAATTCCTTTAAAGCCCTCACCAAAGGTTCCAGGTCGGCCTCACCCACCGCCTTCAACAGAGAATCGCCTTTTCCTGCAGGAATTGCCGCGTAGGTTTCCTTGATGTCGCTGGTTTCGGTCAGGGATAAAATATTCAAGCCGTATACGTTCGCGAACACATGCCGGTAAAAATCATTCTCCTGCGCAATGAATGCGGGAAACCGCCAAAGCAACTCTTCTTCCGGCGTCGGTTCGGCCAGTTTTGTCAGTGATTTACCTTGTCCCCGATAGGTGCTGCGGAGGTCCGCATCATTGAGATAGGCGGAAAAATCATTTTCCGGGATACGCGGGATAGGCCAGAGTTCCTCATCTATGCGCGATTTCACAAAGGGGTTTTGGGTCTCGATACGGCTCCAGTGCCAGCGTGCCCATCCCTCCAGCACCAGCGCCAGAAGAAACAGCCAGAGCACGCATGAGCCCGAAAAAAACAGCAGCCGGCCAATTTTATTCATGGGTGACTGCCTCCGACAGCGCTTTTTCCGTTTCTTCCAGCCAAAGCCGGATACGCATATCCTGCGATTCTTTACCCGCCGCTTCCGTTAAGGCAGTGCGCGCCTGTTGATAATCGCCCAGATAATAACACGCCCTTCCCAGCAGTGCCAGGCACCATGGGTCGCCCGGCAAGGCTTCCAGGGCTTTACGGGAGACCGTCACGGCCTCTTCATGGCGTCCCGCAAGGATAAGCAGTTCCGCGTGGTTGTTTAGTGTCCAGGGATAATCATCGGGGTCTATCGCCATGGCGCGCTCAAACGCTTCCAGTGCCTCAGCGTTACGGTCCTGTTCCTTATAGGACATCCCGAGATACGACCAGGCCCGGGCATACTCAGGATGGATGCGAATCGCGTTTTGAGCGGTCGCAACGGCCATATCAAAGTTGTGGGTGCGCCAGTATTCCATGGCCAGGTCCGAGAATTCTTTGGGCGCCGCGCTGTCCGGTTCCGCAGCAGGCTGGTAGGGTGGCGTATCCTCTCGTCGCCACACCCGGTACAGCAGGACACGCTGGATGCCGCTGAATTCGTGCGCCGACCAGCCCAGTCCGCGGGCAGTGAACTCCTGCTCCAGGGGCGTTATGGTTCCCTCGGTAAAATAGTCGGTTTGCACTACGACCCACACGTTACGCG
>JAKLHG010000747.1 GCA_022710255.1 Candidatus Hydrogenedentota bacterium | reverse complement strand
AACAATGCCCGTGATGTTCTGGGTTCCGGAATACTGGTCGATACCCAGATCAAGATACCGGCCGCCTACAAGATTCCATCCCTTTTCCAGGGCAATTTGATGCGACAAAGATTCGCCAGCCGCCGGCGGAGTTCCCGTCAACCGCAATGTGGTGTCCGTCGAAGCATAGAGCCAATATCCCCTTCCGGTAACCATCACTTCTTCGTCGCCTAATTGAGTCATCCCGCCATTTTCCCATTTCCAAATCGTGGTAAGGATATCGGCGCCGGCCGCAATAAGTTGGGCCCGGCTGATATTTTCATAGGGTGGGGCAAATAAATTCCAGCCATGTTTCAAAACAACGTTCTTCTCCCAGATAAGTTGCTCTCTGTTGAGCTCGGAAATGGAATAAAGTTTTTCTTTGTCGATAACCGATCCGGTATAGCCATACGCCCGGGTAATAAGGGTTTCAAGTGTCTTGGTGGGATCCGCGGGATCCGCAGTGACTGACAGAGTTGTTAAATAGTAGCGCCATTCGCTTGAATTTGCGGAGGACTTGTTTTCGGAAGATCCATAGAATGTTTCTCCTCCCCCGCATTCAGGCGCCGCGCTTGTGCAGGTGCCGGGGTCAACGGCCGTGTTGAGCCGCAGCAGGGCGTTATATTCGGTGATCTGTTTCTGGTGTTTGGATTGATTGGCCAAAAACTCATAATTCGCGCCAAGGTCCGTATCAAGATACAGCCAGTCACCTTCGCTCTTCTGCCGCGAACGCTCCACATCCATGCCCAAAACGTACTGGTCAAAAGGCTTGCCTTGAGCCTGCGTGCTCCCGAAGGTAAATGCATAGACTTCACTCTGGGAAGTAAGCATATTCTGCGACATGGATAATCCGCCCGCCCCGCGCCACTGCTTGAAAAACAGCTGGTCCACGGGCCTGTCATAGACGGCGAGTCCCACGATCCCTGCCGATGGCCCTACCTGCGCGCCGGGTGGTTCCGGATAGGCGGCAGAACCATACGTGTATTGGATCGAGTCGATCGTTGTATTCAGCGCAGTCCCCGTTTCCGCGACAAGAAGACTGTCCGTAGTCCCCGTGTAAGTAACACCATTCTCATCTTCGTAAGCCACGACCGTCACGCCATCCTCCCCCAATACCTCGTACCATTCCTTTCCAGTCCCGTCTTTACGGAACTTCCTGCCAAAATCGTAAGTCCACGAGATGTCCATGAGCCGGGTCGCGCTGGTGCTCGTTGCGCCTTTCTGGTATTTATAAAAATGCAGCTGTTGGTCGGTGGAATCGTAAGTGGCCCCGACAATGTAGGCCGCCCCGCTCACCCAGGAGGTGTCATTCAGCGTGTATTTGCGCACGACAGCGTCGGCAGTATCGTACACAAGAAGCACAAGTTTTCCGTTCTCTAATTTAAGACGATACCCTATGTTGAAACTTGCATCTCGATAACAAGCCAACAATTGATCACCGGTCATCAAATCCGGATTGATCTCCGCAAAAATACTGAAGTTCAATTGATCAGCATCATGGTTCAGGGTCTCGTTCATCAGCGCCGTCTGCCCTTGATAAAAAACTTTGGCCATGGAGGAAGGACGCTCCCAAGTCTTGGTGCGTTCAAAACCCTCCGCGTCTCGGCCCTCGCTTAGGTAATATTGCTCGGTTTTCAGGTTCCGGTCCGCGAAAAGGTCCGCCTCGCTTGAATAGGCCCTGATATGGACAGCCCCGGCAGGGATCAAGTCCGCGGATGTGTTTGTCGAGTACCCCAGCCGCACCGGCACGCTCAAAACACGCTGTTTGTTGTAAGTTGTACCGTTCGTCACCGCGAAATTCGAATCAAGCTTCGAAACCACGTAGCTCCAGCCGTTTTGTTCTTTTTTCT
>JAKLHG010000746.1 GCA_022710255.1 Candidatus Hydrogenedentota bacterium | reverse complement strand
ACGGCGATGATGATCTCTGGGATTTTGCATCGTCGTTGTGGGGGGCGGGCAGTGCCTATTTGGAGGACACCGTTTCTCTCGAATTTGACTTTATCCCGGTAGGGGATGTCGTTGAATTCCGGTATATCTTTGCCTCTGAACACTACCCTGTCTGCGGTAACAACTGGAATGATGTGTTCGGCTTCTTTGTTTCCGGTCCCGGTATCAGCGGTTCCTACAGCAATGATGCCATCAACATTGCGTTGCTGCCTAATGGTGCACCTGTTACCATCAGAGATATTCATCCAAACGTGCCGTTTAACATTCTTAATCCTTTTGAAACCGGTTGTTCCGCTTCCAATCCTGAATATTATGTGAGTGTTCCTCTGGGTTCCCCTACCATTTCCTATGATGGCATGACCACGGTGCTGACGGCCAGGATGGAAAATCTCGTGCCCTGCGCCACCTATCATATCAAACTGGCTATTGCCGACGGGTCCCCCATCGCCGGATTAATTGAACCCGGGGATTCCGGGGTGTTCCTCGAGGCCAAAAGCTTCAGTTCCGCGGAAGGCATGGAGATTAAGAATTTTCAAAATGGCACGGAGACTTATGATGCGTTTCAGGGATGCGGCACAACTTTCTTGCGGTTTCTGCGTCCACCTCTGTTAGACAATTCCATACAGGTGGATATTGACTATGATGTCGCCGGTTCCGCCGTTTCGGGGGTGCATCACACGCTTGCCAACGGCACGGTGTCGATTCCGGCTTTTGCGCCCTTCGCGGATATCCCCTATACGTTGCTGCCGGCGGTGCTCGACGGTCCCAAGGCAATAAACATTATTGCCTATGTCGGGTGCCCCTGCCTCGCGCCGCCGACCACACTGGAAAAAACGATTAACATCTATGACCCCTTCGTTTTGGATTATATTTCCCATTCCAATGTAAGCGACTGTGTTTACTCGGATGGGACGATCACTGTTAAAGCGGAACCGGGGGCCGCGCCATTCGACTATCAGTTCTCCTACAAGCTGTACAAGCTTGTAGGTAGTGTCGAAAACTTTTGGTCAACGTCCATACCGCCCAGCGGTCAACCAGCCATTTTCCAGTTCCTGCCCGCCGGGGCGTGGAAAGTAAAAGTCACCGATGGCGTCAGTTGCAATATTCAAGAGAGAACAGTAACGATTTCCGCTCCTGATGCGCCAATAGTAACCGTTTTCGGTACTTCAAAGGTATGCAATGGCGGGACGATTTCGTTCTTTGTGGACTGTAATATTCCCGATGAGAATATGACATGGGAGTGGAGCGGCCCCAATGGTTTCTTCGCAGTTGAAAAAGAACCAAGTATCCCCAACGCGGCTGGAGCCGATAGCGGAACCTATTATCTGGTAGCGACGTCAAGCATCGGCGCTGAATGCAGTGCCTTCGCAAGCCTGACGATAGAGGTCAGTCCGGACGTGACCTGCCCGGCAGGCCTTGCCATTTGCGCGGATGCGCCGCCGGTGAATCTGGCTTCCCTGGGTGCGTCTCCCGCCTTCGGCGAATTCAGCGGTCCCGGTGTTACAGGGACCATGTTCGACCCGGGCGCAGCGCTTCCCGGCGACAATACTATTACCTACACGCACACCACGTACTTCCCGGAACTGACGCCTCCGGACGATATTTGCCAGACCTCCTGTGAGTTCATTATTACGGTGGTTGTCTGTGAAGATGATGGCGACCCTTGCACCACCGAATCTTGTGTCAATGGGGTATGCGTATCCGAACCCAAAGACTGTGATGATCTTGACCCCTGTACGACGGACTATTGCCTCAATGGCGAGTGTATGCATGACGCCATTCCCGGGTGCGTGCCGCCGGTCACCTGTCCGGAAGGAAGCCTTTTCGGGCAGGAA
>JAKLHG010000745.1 GCA_022710255.1 Candidatus Hydrogenedentota bacterium | reverse complement strand
TTTGGGCGCGCCCTTTGTACCCCTGTGGTACTTTGAGTTCTTTGTAAAGTCGTTGTTATTTTCGGGCAACCTTATCATCGAGAATTGCCCATAACTCCTCCCTCAGGGGGGAAAACAGACTCAAGGCTTATTGTGATACCCCTCCCCCTATATTCCGTGTGAAACGGCGTTACCCCGAGGCATTTTCCCACCCATTGGAAATCAGCGCATATCCCTCTTCATAAACTTCCTCAAGGCTGTTGGAGAGATCGCGCCACACGCAGGTGGTCGCCGCCAAATCCGGCATCGTTCTGCCAAAAGCCTCTATGGTAATCCAGCCGTCATAATTGCTTTGTCGCAGTGCGGAGAAGGTCTCGGGCCAGGGTATATGGTCACGGCCGGGGGTGCCGCGATCGTTGGCGGAAACATGAAAATGGCCCAATACATCCCCTTCCTCAAGAATACAGCCGACTGGGTCTTTCTCTTCAATATTGCCGTGAAAGGTGTCATACATGGCCTTAAAACAGGGATGCCCCACGCGCCTGACATATTCGGCGGCATCGTGGAGCGTGTTCAGGAAATAGCATTCAAAGCGGTTGAGGGGCTCAATGGCCAGGAGCACATTCGCATCCCCCGCTTCACAAGCCATATTCCAGTGTATCTCCGCCGCCCGTTCTTTGTCCTCTTCCGTAGGGCCTTCCCCGGTAAAAACTCCAAGCGGCTGGTAATAGGGACCACACAATACCTCCGCATGCAAGGCCTCACAACATTCCAGTACCCAATGGAGATAGTCCCGCGCGCCTTCCCGCTCCTTTTCATTGGGGCTGATGGGATTGTGGGCCTGGTCTGGAATCACCGTAACCGCCGTACACAGCAACCCATTATCTATAAGAGCGCGCCCTACGTTCGCATAGTGTTTTACATCCCCGTTGAACAAGGGAATTTCCACACCGTCATACCCTGTATTTCTCAGTGTTTTGAACAGGGGGTAATGCTCCTCCGTTACAAAAGGCGTCCATAACAACATGTTAAAACCGGTTTTCATAATACCCTCCCATCAAAGGCGCGGCTACGTAAATGTCCATGTCATAGCATCATACCCTTACCATCATACTAAACAAAGTGTACGGTATCCAGCATTTTTTTTGCATCCTATTTTTGTCCGGCATACAATGCTGCTTTGTCCTTTCATGATACTATTCCATAGTGTGAAGGGAAGGCCGTTATGAAATGCAATCGAAGTAGAAAGGAAGGTCATTCCATGAACAGACGGATTTATGCACACTGTAATGTCAGAATGCTTGCCGCCGCGCTCCTCCTTGCCGGGATTTTTCTGACGGCCGCTACCGCTGCGCCGGTTGAAATGCCGTGGGACAAGGACGCCCTGTTTAAAACTCCCGAAATCTTTCCAGCGGAAGAGTTCTCCGAGCCGGGTATCCGCGCGTTATTTTATGAAGGGTTGCCTTTTCAGGAAAAACCTACCCGGGTGTTCGCCTGGTACGGGACGCCAACCGGCGCCGCCGGGGAGAAGTTTCCCGGCATGGTACTGATCCATGGTGGCGGCGGCACGGCCTTTGCCGAATGGGTGCGCCTTTGGGTGAAGCGCGGCTACTGCGCCATTGCCATGGATACCTGCGGCTGTGTGCCCCGGGGCGAATACGGCAACTGGGAACGGCATGACGCCGGAGGGCCCGCAGGCTGGGGCGGCTTTGAACAACTGGATGCGCCGATTAAAGATCAGTGGACCTATCATGCGGTGGCCGACGTGTTGCTGGCCCACTCTCTATTGCGTTCTTTCCCGGAGGTGGATGGGGAACGTACGGGCGTTACCGGCATTTCCCGGGGCGGCTATCTGACCTGCATCGCCGCAGGCGTTGATTCGCGCTTCAAACTGG
>JAKLHG010000744.1 GCA_022710255.1 Candidatus Hydrogenedentota bacterium | reverse complement strand
TTCATCCGACCGGTCTGATCGGACCGATTCGTCGGATCAAGCATCCCTTTCACCACTACCGGCGCACCTGAAATACCAGGTCGCCTTCCTTGTAAAAGGAGGATCCCTCAACCCCACCATCGTCTATGCCGTTGGCACTGACGCTATAGAGCATATACCCATCACCTTCACGCCGGTAATGAAAGGGTTGCTGACTAAAAGGGTCTATGGGCATCGCATCCAGGTAGTGCGGTACCAGGGTGTCCAGCCGATCTGGCGGAGCGCCATGGGCAAGTCTGTACCGTTCAAGGGAAACGGTAAGGATGCCCTGGGTTATCCCGGCCTCATGTTCCGCAGTATATTGGAAAAAGTGGTTCAGTGAAGGCAACAGTATGTTGGAAAGACTTGGCAGCACAAGTCCGTCTGAAAGTTCTGCCTCCATGGTTTCGGTAATGGTCCGGGCTTCCTGGTATGGCATGCGGGCGGCGGGAATCAACGCATCCATATAGTCGAGATAAACGTCCCGCTCTCCGGAAAACCACCCGAAGGCATTGGCCGTCTGCACGAGGGTCCGGGTGGCCCCCGGCAACACTTCGTCCATCCACCGCCGTTTCCATATCGCGCTTGCTAAAAACCCGGCAGGATCCTCAAAAGCGGTGATGCCGAATACACGTTCCGTTATCAATGAATTGGCAAGCGCGTCGGGATTGTATTCTTGTTCAAAAATCCGCCTGAGGTAATTCAACTGCGCATCGGTATAGCTTACCCGAACCAACGTTTCTTTCAGTGTGGAGAGGACCATGCCGTTGCAGGACTTGCGAATCATATGTGCTATAACCAGGGGTTCTTCCCGTATCGGGCGAGGTACGGCCATGGCCGCAATGAGCGCGGCAAAGGTCTGGTCCCTATTTCCAGACAGCGCTTCCGCGATGGTCTCCAACAGCAGCAATCTTACGGCGGTGCGGATTTTGGATAAAGGCTTCACCTCCATTTCATACCCTTTGGAATAATCTAAGGGAAATCTCCCGGGAGGTAACTCGGCCGCCGCATGTAATAACTCCAGCAGATCCGAATGCTTTGATAGATAGCGCCGTAGCGGTTCCAGGTCCGCCGGAGATAACGCTTCTTCTTCAACGATGAGGCGATTCCAAATATCATCAATATCTTCCGCTTCATCCAGGAATACGGTGTCCAGTTCTTCCGCCGCTTCTATTTGGAGGTCCGCGCTGGTTTTCGCGGATTGACGGGAAACTTCGCCCTCTAAAACGTCGGCGCTTACGGAGAGTTGTTCCTGCCATGCCACCATGTCCTGCACCGTTACCGGGGCTCCTTCCGCGCGTATCGCCGCCAGCCGGGCGGCATAATTTCGGTCCGAGTAGTATTTCGCGGTAAAGAACACGACAAAGGGGCAGAGGAGGACGACACCGGCGATAAGCAGGATGCGGCGCTGCCGTCCCTGCCAGGGCGTGCGCGTCCGGGAACGTTGATGGGGGTCCGTTGTCATGGTATACGCTCCTGTACCTTGGAGGAAGTCCTGCATAGTATACCGCTTTTCGTGGAGGTGGAAGGTACAGGCTGTGCGGTCGCATCGGGAGGGTACAAGATATCCAGAAGACATGTAAATGCTTGAGCCATTTTCGCTGACAAATAATTATGAGTTCAGTTTCTTGCCACGAGGAGCGTTATGCCCTGGTTTAGTTCAAGAATCCAAAAACAACACGTCATTCCGGTTTTTCGCGGTGGAAAAAGGATGTATAGCGGAGCGGGTGCCGGGCCGCGAAAAGACCGGAATCCAGTTCCTGAGATCGTGGATGCGGGATTGGCCGCATTCGTTGTGTTCCTCGAGAATGGAACTGCAGACTTCCTGACCTCATTGGGGTTATTCAATGATTACTCGGAATCCGGTTTGGCACT
>JAKLHG010000743.1 GCA_022710255.1 Candidatus Hydrogenedentota bacterium | reverse complement strand
TTGTCGATGGTGGGGCTTTCCGCCCAGGTGGCGTGGGCGCGCGCCTCGAGCCGGTGTCCCATGCGCGCCTCCAGGTGACGCTTTGCCGTAGCGAACAGATCGGTCACGCCGTTCTGCACCAGGCGAAAATAGTTGGAGCGCATCAGTGCCGTACGCCGGATGTCTTCCGGGCTCCCGCCGAACACATGCATCACATCCGTTTCCGCGGTCAGGTCGTTCGCGAAATCCTCCTGGCCGTTCACAAAATAAACCATGTATTTTGCGAAGTCGGCATATTCCGGGCCATACAATTCAGCAAAACGCTTCTCGAATCCCGGGCTCACATATCGCAGCGCGAACTGACCATGGTCGTGATGGCTGAAATAGCCCCAATTCTGCTGGATATGCATTTCATCACTGTAGAGACCGTTGAATTTGACGCCCGCGTCCGCGTAACGGTCACACAATGTCTTCAGGTAGGGCAGCGCCGTGTCGCTGAAGTAATCCATCTCCGGCGTGCGGTACTGCTGCACCACGACCACCCGGTCGCGGCCGTCCGCGTTGCCCGTGCCGTGGACGCGAACACGCACCGCCCGGTAGTCGCCGGAGGTGCGGTTCAATCCCTCGAACACCTCGACCGCGGCCGTGTCGGTAATCTCAACAATGTCCTCGGGCCGCACTACCCGGTAGGGCGTGCCGCCCACGGCGGATTCACGGAACGCGAACACGCGCACGCCCGCATCTTCCACGGCCACCACGCCCTTGTTGTTTCCCCACTGGTACTGCCGCCAGAGTTCCACGCTGTACGCGCCGGTTTCCGGGTCGCGCAGGCCTTTCCTGAAATGCATCCAGCGCCCGGATTCACCCGTCTCCTCGCGATAGCCCGGCCCGATTTCCAGCGGCGACAACAGGCTCAGCTCAAGGCCGATCCCGTACTGTTGCGCGAACTGGCTGATTTTGCCGATGAGTTCGATATAGGCGGGCCGGTCGGGGGTCAACTGTCGTGGGATTTTCTGACCGCCCTCGCGGTACTGGGAAAAGAAATAGTCAAAGGCGATAATAAGCGTACGCTGCCCGGCCGCCTGGGCGCGCTCACAAATTTGGCGCAGGCTTTCCACGCGCTTGTCATAGGTCAGGCTCAGGTCCACTTGCGCGTCCGGGTCCGCCAACGACCGCAGTTGGTCGTCATTGATGAGGATGATATGTGGCCGGTGCAGGAGAAAGGCGTAGGGGCCCGGAAAGGACAGAAGCTCTCCCTGGTATACGTTTTCAGGAACAGGGATGGAAACGTTTTCTTCCGGTACCTGGGCATATACGGCGGATAGAATAAGGATAGGCAGGAAAGAACACACAAGCAACAAGCGGAAGGAACGATAGAAATCATGAAACATGGGGAACTCCTTACTGGTTAGGGTTACCTTATCGCACAAGGCGTGGTGTCGTCAAGCGAAAGTTTATCAGGTAACCGGCGACAGCCAGACATGAGCCCTGTGGCTCCCCCGTAGACAATGAGCCTCGCCATTTCTTGCGCACGGATTCAAGACATACTTGCCTTCTTGTTTTTGTTGATAGAATATTCTTCACAAGGCGCTAAAAATAATCGTTGAATTCTGAAACGGTTTTCAAACCAACGGACTCAAAGGACATCAAGAACAGTACATCGCGCTCCTGATTAGTGCGTCCTTTAAGTCCCTAAGGGCCTTTTTTTGCGGGGCTTAACTGCCGTTTTTGGGATAAATGGCGCCTCTCCCCTATAATCCCCTTGAAAGGAACCTTCCATGAGCCTTCTTACAACCCTCCTTTTTCTGAATATGGCCGCAGGAAACCTGCAATTGAGTGTGGATGCCACGACCTCCTATGTGATTACCTTGTCGAATGACGCGATTCCGGCGGAACGGACGGCGGCATCGGAACTACAACACTATCTGGGACGTGTCACGGGGG
>JAKLHG010000742.1 GCA_022710255.1 Candidatus Hydrogenedentota bacterium | reverse complement strand
CGCGGGGATGTTTTCACCCGCAGGGGGGGGAAGGCTACTTTTTGCGCATGTCCAGAACCCGCTTGGCTTTACCTTCGCTGCGCTGGATGGTGTTCGGTTCCACCAGACGTAATTTGACGCGGATATTGATGATGCGTTCAATGGAAGCGGAGAGTTTCTTCTGCAGGCCTTCCATGACGCTGATGGTGTCGCCGAAGACTTCCGGGGTGACTTCAACGTGCACCTCCACGTCATCCATAATGCCGTCATTGGTCAGCACGATCTGGTAATGCGGCGCCGTGCCTTCCACGGCCAGCAGCGCTTCTTCGATCTGGGACGGGTACACGTTCACGCCCCGGATGATGAACATGTCGTCGCTGCGGCGGGAAATACGGCGCATGCGCCGTATGGTGCGCCCGCAGGGACACGCTTCCGTATAGAGTGCGGTGATGTCCCGCGTACGGTACCGTATCATGGGCATGGCCTGTTTGCTCAGTGTCGTCAGTACCAGCTCGCCTTCCGTGCCGTCCGGTACCGGTTTCAGCGTTTCAGGGTCGATAATCTCCGGATAGAAATGGTCTTCAAAGATATGCAGCCCATGCTGCTCGGAACATTCATTGCCCACGCCCGGACCGATGATTTCGGAGAGGCCGTAGATGTCATAGGCCTTGATATTCGCTTCGGGCTCTATGCGTTTGCGCATTTCCTCCGTCCAGGGCTCGGCGCCGAACACACCCGCCTTGAGGGGCAGTTCGCGCAGGTCAATGCCCATCTCCGCGGCCCGTTCGAGGATGCGCAGGAAATAACTCGGCGTGCAGCATATGGCGGTGGTCCCGAAATCTTTCATCAGCATGATTTGGCGGTCCGTATTGCCGCCGGAGATGGGGATGACCGTGGCGCCCAGGGCTTCCGCCCCGTAGTGGGCGCCCAGCCCGCCGGTAAACAAGCCGTAACCGTATGCGTTTTGAATGATGTCGCCCCGGTCAAGCCCGGCGGCGGCGAAACAGCGGACCATAACGTTGGACCATACCCGCAAGTCTTCCTGGGTGTAGGCGACAACAATCGGTTTGCCCGTAGTGCCGCTCGAAGCGTGCAGCCGCACAATTTCTTTCATGGGGCTGGCAAAAAGACCGAAGGGATAGGTATCCCGCAGGTCGGTCTTTATCGTAAATGGCAGGTGTTGTATATCCTCCAACTGCTGGATATCCCATGGCGCCAGGCCCAGTTCCTCCATCCTGTGACGGAAAAGGGCCACATTATCGTAACTGCGCTGAACCACGGCCTGAAGCCGGTGCAACTGCAACTGGCGCAGTTGCTCGGTCGGCAGGTAATCCGGGGCGCTGACCGGATGGAAAGCGCATCCGCCATCGTGCCAGAACTCGCTCATAAAATCCTCCCTTCTACAAGATGTCAATAACAACTTACAGCAAAACCAATAAATGTCACCGACGTTTATCCCATATCTTTACCGCCGGGTCTAAGTATATACAAAGTGCAGGTTGATAGCAAGCGGGCGGCTGCCCTGCGCGCTGGCCTCATCCACTGCCACGTCGCGCAACCGTATTCCGTGCGGAATCGCATGCCGCAGGGTTCCAGCGAGCAAATCCTCCGTAACAGAAAGCCAATCGTAAGTCGTTGACAACGCGAAATCGGGATGCTGCAGCTGCCACGTCACCTGGACAACTCCCTTGGGAATCTCCACATGCCATTTCCCGGACGTGTCCGTCACCGAACTCACATACCGGGTACGCTGGCCGTTGTCCTCATAACTCAGGGAAACCTGCACCCCTTTCACCGGCGCATTATTTTCATCCACGATGACGCCGCCCACCGCCCACAACCGCAGGGTAAAGTCCGGAGTCTGGACGCGGCGCAAGGCTGAGTCGGGCGCGGCGATCATTGGTTGAAACTGGTCCATCTGGGTACGGCTGTGATGATCGCGGCCATTCACC
>JAKLHG010000741.1 GCA_022710255.1 Candidatus Hydrogenedentota bacterium | reverse complement strand
AGTGCGCCCCCGTAATGCTACCGCCTTCAATCCCCACGTTCACCACGACCGCCTGGGCAGCCAGCGTGTGGAACAGGCCTACGCCCTGATTTTCGGGACGGTTGATGTACAACCCGCGAATACGGTATCCCTGCCCGTCGAACCATCCGCTGAAAAACAGGTTCTTTGCTGCCGGGTCCGGGCTTTCTTCATCGGTAACATCCATAGGTGTCCCAAAGGAAGGGGCCGTGCCGATAGGTAGAAATCCCGCGCCATTATTCCACTGCGCAGTCTCTGACGCGTCGATATCTTGTGTTAATACATAATACCCGTTCAGGGGATAGGCCGGATCCAGCCCGATACGTTGCAGTGATTCAACGGAGTCTATGGCGATGGGCGCACCGGCAGAGCCAGCCGCCATGGCGGGTAATCCTGCCACTATAATCAGGCCAACCGTTCCGAAGGCCCTGCTAATACGCTGGTTCATGTGTTTTCCTTTCGCATAAGAGTCTCTTTTTATCATAACAAGAGTACTACCGCCTCTTATTTCAAGTCAAATTCTAACGACACCCATGTGAATAACGATATCCAGCCACATTTTTAAGACAGAAGGTACGCCTGTAGCCATTCTATTTACTTCTGGTGTCGCCTGAAACTGCACGGTTGCGGGCGCCATCCGGTCCGAAGAAGTATTCACGCCGGCGGAGCAATGGGAAGAAAGCCTTTTCGTTTTCTTTCCCCGTGGAGGAGGCATTCAAGGGTTCCGTGGAAAGCGGCTGAAATCGGGAGGCCGCTTCTCCAGGAAAGCATTACGTCCTTCCTGGCCTTCCTCGGTCATATAAAAGAGACCGGTGGCGTTTCCGGCAAGCTCCATCAGGCCGGCCTGGCCGTCCTCGTCGGCGTTCATGGCGGCCTTGATACACCGGAGCGCTGTGGGGGAGTTCGAGAGGATTTCCCGGCACCAGGCCACCGTTTCCGCTTCGAGCCGTTCCAGGGGGACAACCGTGTTGACCATCCCCATTTCCAGTGCCTGTTGCGCGGTATATTGGCGGCAGAGGAACCAGATTTCCCGCGCCTTCTTCTGGCCTACCATACGGGCCAGGTGGGCCGAACCGTAACCGGCATCAAACGAACCCACCTTGGGCCCGGTCTGGCCGAATAGCGCGTTATCGGCGGCAATGGTCAGGTCACAGACCATGGCAAGAATATTGCCGCCACCAATGGCATACCCGGCCACCATGGCAATGACCGGTTTCGGGCAGGTGCGGATTTGGCGGTGTACATCGAGGACATTGAGCCTTTGCTGTCGGGTGTTCGGGTCCACGTATCCCGATTCGCCCCGGACTTTCTGGTCACCGCCGCTGCAAAACGCTCTGGTTCCCGCCCCGGTAAGAATGACCACGCCGATTTCCGGATCAAAGCGCGCATCACGCAGGGCGTCGCTTATCTCGTCATTGGTCAACGGCGTAAACGCATTCATGCGGTGGGGCCTGTTTATGGTTATTTTGGCAATGCCCTCCGCTTTTTCATACACAATTTCGGCGTATTCGTTAACGCGTTTCCACTCTGGCAGATTCATGACGTTGTTCCTTGGTCGCGCCGGCAAACGGCATTCTTGCGTCTTCGTTCCGCAAGGCATGCTTTGCTTGTGCCTGTACAGATAAGACGCCTGTACGGTTATTTTGGGCGCATGGCCTTTTCAAGCCTGCGGCCCGGGGATGCACCCAGCGCAACAGCCCTGTCGAAATAGGAACGCGCCTTTTCGGGGGATTTCATCTCAACGGCGTACCACCAGGCAAGATTATACTGGACAGGCAGATAATCGGGATGCGCCGCGGCAAGGGTTTCGGCTGACGCCAGCGCCGCTTCCATCCGGCCGTTTTTCGCTTGTGCCAGGGCCAGCCCGTTGCCCGCTTCCACCATTTCCGGCGCCAGGGCGACCGCACGGCTGAA
>JAKLHG010000740.1 GCA_022710255.1 Candidatus Hydrogenedentota bacterium | reverse complement strand
GCGTAAGCAATCAGGTATTTCTTCCCGCAGGTCGAGTACCAGAACCGCCAGAGGTCGCCGGACAGCGGTTCCACCGGACAGGTGAAGTTCTGGATGTGCCCGCCTTCCCAGTCCTCCGTCGGTTCAAGCACCACGCCATGCTTGCGCCATGCGCTTGGGGCGCAGGGCTCGGGGATGGAGCGGGCGGATGAGGCGGTGGCGCCAAACGCGTGTGGCGCTGCGACGATAGCGGCGGCTGTGCCCAAGCCTTGATGCAGAAACGTGCGGCGGTTGATAGGACGCATGGGATATCCATTACACGCGAATTGGGTGGGAGGCAAGCGCAGCCGGACGCATGCGTGCCCAAGGGGGCCTGGGGCTAGTATCGTGACAATATAATTACGTTACAAAGTGGCCCGCCAGTTTCCGGTCAGCATCCTGGCGGGTGAATTTCCACTCAATCCGAGAACCTGCTTCGTTGCGTCGCTGTTTCCAGGCCCGCACTTCGGAGCACAACCGGGCTTCGTCGCCGATTCGACGTCCGGTGCATTGCCGGTCCAAAATCCCAATCTCGATCTCGGCCATGTTCAACCAACTGGCATGCTTGGGCGTGTAGTGGAACTCCAACCGCATCAGGAACGTCGCTGCCGCCTCCGCCCCCATGGTTTCTTCAAAGGATGCACGAAAATGCGTGTTCAGATTATCCATGACCAAATGGATTTTGCGTGCCTGAGCATAAACCCCCAGTGCCAGGAATTTTACGAAGCTCACGAAATCAGGCTTGGTGCGCCGACGCGTCACTTCCACCTCGCGGTGTCCGCCCTTGGGTTCTACCGCCACAAACAGGTTCCGGGTGCCAGCCCGCTTGTATTCGTAGTCTTCCTTGGCAATTTGGCCTGGAGTTGCCGGGATCGGGCGGCGGGTTTGCTGCAACAATTGCTTGCTCTTTTCATCCAAGCAGACCACCGGCTCGGCAGCATCATAGGGCCTGGCTTACAGACCCAGCAGGTCATACATCCGCTCCCGGTATTCGGCGGTGATTTGCCCGATGCACCACATCATCTTGCGCCAAGGTTTACAGACGTTTTTTTAGAATCTGTCGAATGCTCTCTCGGTTGATGCCTGCCAACTTGGGCCGGTGTCCTGCCGCGATGGTCAGCAATCGTATCGTCCAGCGGACGGCGCCTTCGGGCGGTTGGCTGCAGGCCAGGGCTACCACTTCGGCTTCCTGGTCTGTGCTATACTTGGCCGGTTGCCCCGGTCGCGCAGCATCATACAGGGCATAATCCAAGCCCTTCTCGGCGTAGGCAGATTGCGTTCGCCAAATGACCATCCGGCTGACCCCGAGCACCTGTTGGATTTGCGTGGTCGGCACTCGCGCCTCCCTCGCCAATAAAATGTGGGCGCGTGTTACTTCACGAGCCGAATGTTGGCCTTTGCTCCGGAAAGCCTCCAAAAATCGTCGCTCCCCGGTGTTCAATTCAATCCGGTTGGGTTTCATACCAACCAGCGTAATGTAACGCTATTATATTGTCAACATACTAGTATCTAGACACATAGATTACGAAACATAGTGGCGTGACAGTTTCTCGTCGGCTTCCTGACGGGTAAACTTCCATTCAATCCGGCGGCACTCCTGATTGCGCCGTTGTTCCCAAGCGAGCACCTCGGAGCACAAGCACGCGGGGTCTCCAATGCGACGACCCGTGCATTGGCGGTCCAATATGCCAATTTCGATTTCGGCCATATTCAGCCAACTGGCATGCTTGGGGGTGTAATGAAATTCCAGTCGGGACAGAAGAACCCCCGCGGCTTCCAGTCCCATGACCTCCTCAAATGAGGCGCGAAAATGGGTGTTCAGATTATCCAGGACCAAATGGATCTTGCGGGCTTGAGTGTAAACCTCCTGCGCGAGGTATTGCACGAACGCCACGAAATCCGGTTTGGTGCGCCGACGGGTGACCTCGAC
>JAKLHG010000074.1 GCA_022710255.1 Candidatus Hydrogenedentota bacterium | reverse complement strand
CCATGCCTTTGTTGAATCCGGTTTCACGCCCGAAAATTTCGGCAAGCAATCCATAAAGCAGGAAGTCCACGCCCAGTTCCTCTTCCTCAGGGGTGGCCAGCACGGGATTCTTTTTACCTTTGGGCGTCAAGGTGAGGCCGGTCCAATCCGGACTGTTGGACTGGACAATGCGAAGGGCAGCGCCGTCAAAATAATTCTCCATGACCGTCAGCAACCCGTTACCGGCCAGGTCCTCTACGGCGCGCAGCCCTTTGGCGATAATCTCCCCATGACTGCGATGGCTGCCGAACATGTGGTCGACGACCCCCAAATGCACGCTCTGACCGACGGCAGCGCCTTCCTGGCCAATCGAAAGGTGGGCCGGACCGGCGTGGGTATAGGAAATGGACTGATAGGCACCCAGTTTCTTGATGGAATCAAGCATCGTTTCAAACTCGCGGATAACCGCCATGTCACGATATATACGCAACAGACGTTCCGTGGGCAAACCATTCTTGCCCGAGAGTTCGTCCTGCATACTTTTCTGATAGGTATTTACGGGAATGGCACCAAGGTCAATCGTGGCGCTTTTCCGGACTTTTTCCGGAACAACAATCAGTTTCTTTGTCATGGAGTAAAACCCTTATCTCTTGGCGTCTGAGCGGCTACCTTACGGGAGCGCCGGTCACACAGGTACATACATGTCCGTTCCCGGACAAAAAGGGGTTGTCTGGTCCCTGTTGGCTCCATTCTTGAAATAACCTGGGAAATGAAGAACTCGAATCCCGAACCGGAAACCACCCGCGCTTTCCTCTCGTGCAGAACCATACAAGTAACAGAAGCGCGGTTATTCTATCATAACCGGGAAATAACCTTCGAATGCGGCTCAAGCCACTGATAAGAGGCTTCCTGCACCGCGCGCTGTGGTTACCTGGAAATGCCAGATTCTTTAAGCGCCGCTTTTAATTCAGTATAGTGGTTGTGGCTAAGTGTCACGAGGGGCAGACGTAAATTGTTCTTAATGAGCCCCATGAGCGCCATGGCCGCCTTAACAGGCATGGGATTAGTTTCCAGAAACATGGCTTTGAAGAGGGGAGCCAGTTTGTAATGAATTTCCCGCGCGCCGGCGTAATCTCCCGCTGCGGCCCGTGCACATAACTGCGACACATCGGCGGGAGCGATATTCGCCGCGACCGAGACGACACCAGCAGCGCCGACGGCCATCATGGGAAGGGTGAGACTGTCATCTCCTGACAATACGACAATGTCGCACAGGCCAAGGATCTGTGTGACCTGGTCCACGCTGCCGCAGGCTTCTTTAATCGAAACGACCTGAGGCAGTTCTGACAAGGCCGCTATTGTCTTCGGTTCCATTTTAATACCCGTGCGCCCGGGAACGTTGTAAAGCATGAGAGGGATATCCACCTCTCGGGCGATAGCGGTATAATGGGCAATCTGGCCGGCTGCCGTCGGCTTATTATAGTAAGGGGTTATCAACAAGGCGCCGTCGCAGTGCACTTCGGCGGCAAAACGAGTCAAGGCCAGCGCTTCCCGCGTATTATTCGACCCTGTTCCGGCTACCACTTTCACCCGGCCCGCCGCGCGTTCCACCGTGAAACGTATGCACGCTTTCTGCTCATCATGGGACAAGGTGGCCGCTTCACCGGTACATCCGCAAGGCACCAGTCCCTGCGTTCCATTTTCGATTTGAAAGTCAATTATCCGGCCGAAAGCGTCATAATCGATCTCCAGATCGTCCTTGAACGGAGTCACCAACGCCACGTAAGAACCGTAAAACATACTGAGCTCCTTCACCTTGCCTGCAACGCCGAACAGGCGTTCCTTATATCCCATATAATGCCCGGACTGGCCCGGGCGACTGACCTAGCGTATATCATAACTGACCCGGATATTGCCCGCAACCCAGGCACAATTCCTTAAATCCGCACGTAAGGAATGGCAAGAGCGTAGAAGCGGCATCTTGCCACTTCCATCGTGACTGCGGCCCGCATGTGCGTCTTGATGCAAAGCGGCAGGATGCCGCTTCTACGTTCCTTGTCCTTATTGGCTTTACACCTACAACTCGGTTTCTTACGTGCGGATTTGGGAATCCTGGGCTCCGGAAGCATCATGCCGGGTGATCTTGAGAATTGTACCACCATTGCATCGGGGCATCGCCCCGGGTCTGCGCGAAGGCACAACTTAAACACAGTTTTTCAAAGAGCAGGACCAACCGTTGGCCATGAAAAGGGGTATGGGGGACCAGGCTTTTCGCACGTGATCCAGGCGCTTTCACCATATCCCTTCCCCGCGTTACCTGTGAGTCCGAGAAAAATGACTTATCTGTAAGGGATTTCGTCTTCGTCTTCTTCCAACGGTTCCTCATGTTCTTCAAACGGGGCCATCATTACGGGAGAAACATCCGTCAAGGGCGGTTCCGAACTGAATGTTGCCTCGGGAGGAATACTATCCAAATGCCTCCCGGAATCCTTGGACTCAAAGCGTTGTATATTATTCAAAAACAACAGTTCAAAAAATCCCGTCGGGCCATTGCGCTGCTTGGCAATATTAACGATAATGACGTTTTTCCGTTCTTCTTGTTCGGCCTTGGGCGGCCGGGCAAGAATGATCACCACGTCCGCGTCCTGCTCAATAGCGCCTGATTCGCGCAAATGCGAAAGTTTCGGCATCCCCATGTCATCCTTTTCCGCTTCCCGGCTTAATTGGGAGAGCGTAATGATGGGAATGGAGAGTTCACGGGCGAGCCCTTTGATTTCCCGGGATATCCGGGCAATTTCTTTTTCACGGGACTCATAGCGGCCGGTGACACTCATCAATTGCATATAGTCGATGATGATAAGGTCCAGCGGATACTGGGAGGCATGTCTTCGCGCCTTCGAACGAAGGTCGAAAGGGGTCAATCCGGCGGACTCATCAATGAAAATTTTATTTTCGGTCAGAATAGCCGCAGCTTCCTGAATCTTCGGGAATTCCTCTCTCGCCAGATAGCCTTTACGCAGGCGGTCAGAATCCACCCTGCCCACCATGCAAAGCAACCGTTGCACCAGTTGTTCTTTGGCCATTTCCAGGCTGAAAACCAATACCGCCAGCCCCTTCCTGGCCACATTGGCGGCTATATTCAGGGCGAAGGCCGTTTTGCCCACTGAAGGCCGCGCGGCGATGACTATCATGTCGGAACGCTGCAATCCGGATAATTTGAGGTCCATTTGCTCGAAGCCGGTGGGAATCCCCGTAATACCACCACCGGACTGAATTTGCTCCCAGATGCGGTCGACATTATCCTTCACAATATCGCGCAACGGGTAAATGCGACTGGTTTGCTGCTGCTCGTTAAGCGCAAAGACTCCTTTTTCTGCGGAATCCAACAAATCCACAACGCCGACATCTTCATCATAGGCATCTTGAGTGAGACCGGCGCACACATCAATCAATTTACGGCGCAGCGATTTTTCAAGAACAATACGAGAATAATATTCGATATTCGCGGAAGTAGGCACCGCCCCCACAAGTTCGGTGATGTACGCTTCGTTATGGACCGCGTCCATCTCCTTGCTCTGCCCGATCTCACTCATCAATGTAACGCGGTCGATAGCCCGCTTGGTATTGAAAAGTTCGACCATTGCCCCGTAGATCACTTGATGGGCCGGGTCAAAGAAGAGGTCGCGCGGTTCGCCGTTTAAGATATCGATAGCGTCACTCATGACGCGCGGGTTCATGATAATCGCGCCAAGCACGGCACGCTCAGCGTCAATATCTCGCGGGGGCATACGGTAGAGGCCAGAGGAGGACGCACCCGCGGCCGTCTCGGACCGGGTAGGCATGTTACTCCAATTCCGTGGTTTCTGCCGGTGTTCCCGTTACCGCTTCCGTCGCCGTGGTGACTTCCTCCTGCAACCCGACCACCCAGACGTTTACGGAAGCGTCGATGCCGGGGAACAACTTTACAGCGACCGAATAGATACCCAGGGCCTTAATCGGTTCCTCCAGCACAATCTGCTTTCTGGTGACTTCAAAGCCCATTTCATTGAGCTTTTCCGCGATCATAGCGTTGGTCACCGAACCGAATATCTTGTCCTCTTCACCGGCGCGCATTTTGAATTCCAAAGTAAGCGAACGCAATTTGCCTGCAACGGCATTGAATTCCGCGCGCTTCTTTTCCTCGCGCCGTTTGATGATATGCAATTCATGTTCTATCTGCTTTGCGGTTGCCGAGTCGGCCTGAACCGCCAGTTTTCGCGGGATAAGATAGTTGCGCGCATAACCATCGGCCACTTTTACCTGCTGGCCCATAACTCCCAGGTTATCAACGTTTTCACAAAGTATCACGTTCATGTTTAAAGGCTCCATAAATAGTAGTTACACGAGCGAGATTCGAATTTGGACATCACGAACACCACGCTTGCACGAAATGCTATTCCTGCTTGATACGCTCAGCGGCGATGCGGGCGATTTTCACTCGGAAATCAAACCACGTGTCAAAAAAGCCTGCCACCGCGAACAACTGATGAAAGTTTAAAACAAATGCAGCCACGAGCAACAGTAAGATAAAAACCGGCCGGGGCTGAAGCACCTTAATCCCAAAAAAAACTATGGACAGACCGTTCAGCCAGTACACGAATGCCATGGCGATGGCACCGTTCCAAGCCACGAACCTGACAATTTCGTTCGGCTGCCACTGGTCCAGAAACCATAAACCGGCCAGGACAATGGCCAGCCATACAAGATGTTCGGGAACCCGCATCCGGCTGAAGTGGCTGTTCAACGGCGTAATCAGTCCCTGTGCCGTGAGGCTTCTATAAAGCAGGTACTGAATTACCGTCACA
Organism: Candidatus Hydrogenedentota bacterium; assembly: GCA_022710255.1. Lineage (GTDB taxonomy): Bacteria > Hydrogenedentota > Hydrogenedentia > Hydrogenedentales > CAITNO01 > JAAYBJ01. Next base: position 6,637 of record JAKLHG010000074.1, on the reverse strand, counting down.
CCCAGCAAGATACCGCCGAAAGCGATTCCAAAACTGGTGAATAACCAGTTGTCACCCATCCACGTCAGCAAAGTCATCAAGTGGTCCGCGTTTTCATTCCCGGCTTTCACTTGCTCGCCATAGGCCGCGATCGCATCCATGTAATCCGTTTTCGATGACGGCCAAGTCAACCAGGTATATCCCGCATCCAGAATGAAAACGATGCCGGTTATCAGTGCGATGCACGTTCCCAATGACAAACGGACACGCATCAACGCCCCCAGCAAAACGCCGGAGAACGCCACCGCCAGCAACAACATACTTATAAGGTATGCTTGCGCCGCCGCCACGGGCAGGGCGGCTGCGGTGCCGGCAATTACAAGACACAAGGTATATCGGCCGCGCACGGTAAAATATGCCGTCAAAGCAGGCAACATCAGCATCAGCGGCACGGAATACCCCGCACCCAGGCTGATTGCCGCGAACACGGCCAAACCGAATACAACTATTCCTTGATAACGCATGCTATCACTTCCGGCCATAACATGTTAAGGCGCAGATCACCATGGCCGGCCACAGGATTGATTAGTCCGCCAGATACGGCAATAACGCGGCCTGACGTGCCAGTTTTATGGCCCGGTTAAGCATGCGCTGGTGCTTGGCCGTGGCGCCGGTAATCCTGCGGGGGATAATCTTCCCGCGCTCCGTGATATAATGCTTCAAGAGATTCACATCTTTATAGTCGATATAAACAACACGATCGATCGTAAGACGGCATACCTTGGCCCGCAAGGTTTTTTTCTTCTTGCGCCGCCTCATTTTCTTCTCGCGCACTTTTAATTTAGTTTTCGCGGATATTCTTGCCATTTCATAAATTCCTTACTGGAAACGGAACTAAAAAGGAATGTCATCTTCCGGGATGGGCTCTTCGATCTCGCGGGGCCCCTCGTGAGCGGGGCCTTCGGACTCGGCCCGCGCCGCCGGACGAGCGTTGCCGCCGCTGAAATCCTCCCAGTCTAACGGAGTAACCCTGGTGGCGGTAACGGAGGTTTTAGATTTTTTTTGACCCGTCGCCTGATCTTCCCATTCATTGGTGGTAAGACTGCCCTCAATCAGCACAGGCCGCCCTTTCCGCAACCGCGAACCGACGAATTCCGCCTGTGCGCGCCATACGGTCACATCAATAAAGGTAGTTTCTTCGCGACGGTCTCCGGTTGTTTTGTCTTTGTAATACCTCGTATTGGCCAGGCCCATACGACAGAAGGGAATATTGTTCGCCCCGACGTATTTCAGCTCTGGGTCACGGGTAAGACGTCCGGCAATCAATACACGGTTCAAATCCGGCACACGTAAATCGCTCATCCCAGTACCCTTTTTTGGTTATAGGACACACATGGTTTCACAAGGCGCGCGGTATTCAGCCACGCACCTGAAGTCTATCTGGTTTCGTCATCCTTGTCATTGTCGTCATCTGAATCAGGACGATTGGAGCGGGAGTTATCATCGCGCCCGCGCGGCCCACGGTCATCCCGGCCGCGCCTGCGTGAATATCGCATGTCTTCTCCATCGAAATCGTCGTAATCATCATCATCGTCATCGTCACCATCGTCATCGCCCCGGCTGCGCCGTTCAGCACTCAGTCGCATCTCCTCTTCGTAGAGGCGTTGCTGCTCAGCTTCCAGCTTCAGCGTTTTTTCATCCAGATAAAGCACCATGTATCGGATAATGGATTCTGTCAATTTCAGCTGTTGTTCAAGCCGTTTGATGGAATCGGGATTGGCAAGAAACCGCAATACAACATACACACCATCAGTGTGTTTCTGGATTGTATAGGCAAGTTTGCGCTTACCCCATACATCGGAGCGCACGATGGAACCATTGTTGTTTACAATCATCTTCTCCACGTCGGCAACCACCGTCTGGATGGCACTATCATCCAACTCAGGATTGATAATGTACAGCGCTTCGTATGTTCTCAAGTTAATTCACCTCCTTTTAAGTATAAAATTGACTCACAGAAATGGGGATTCTTAAGGGAGAGTTAGTATAGCAAATAACGCGGGCAGTCCTCAAATCAGAGTTGTTAAGGAACAAACCGAGGGAAAAATGCAGCATCAGCACGAAGAACCGACACCTGCCCCTGCAACCTGGATTACCCGAGAGCCGGCAACAATTGCGCCCACGGGATGTTATTTTAATCATACCAAGAAGTTACACCTGTACAATACCCTGTTCAATATCATTTATCAAACGCTTCAGCAATTCGATACTGGAGGGCGGAAAGTGCCATTGGTTGATTTCCCGTTCTGACAACAGGTTTTGCAGTTGAGGTAAAACCAGCATGTCCCGCGCAATTTCACTGGTAAGAGAACGCGCAATGAATCCCTCTTCATCGAAGGTATCGAAGAAACTCCGCAATCCGCGATCCGCATCCCCGCCCACGGCGCCAAAATCCTGTCCATAGATGTGCAAGGAGCAACTATAATCGGCATAACTGCCCACGCGGGGGCAGCGTCCGGACTTTGCTCCAATTTTTGCGGCGAGGTATTGCTGCAAAAATGTGAGCGCGATGACGTTATCGCCCCAGGCTTTATACAAGTCACGGGATCGCCACATGGTGTTCATGTTCAGGACAAGGTTGCCCCGGCCATCCTCAGGGCAGCGCAGTTGCACTTCACGCAGACAGGGGATATCCTCCTTGAGATAAGGATCGAGATTTGGTACGGCCGTAGTCGCCACAGCCCGCCGGGAATAGGGCGTTTCGACGATCCTGCTGATGGCCAATTCCATCTGGTCCACCACCGAACCATCCGCATCGGGATGCGCGAAGAGACGCTGGTGATAGGTATAGGGCCATTCCTGTGCGGAAAGCTCGTCATGGACCGCGTTCCGGAGCTGGTCAAAGGGAACCACGCGAAAATCCTTTACCCCCATGATCTCGGCGATATAGGCGCCGATTTCGCAGAACGAAATGGGAGGAAAGCGGGGCTGTGCGAAGGGGTCCTTGACTTCTATAAGCACGCGGGCATCGCGGCTGGGCGGATCGATATAGTCGCCCGCGCTGTTCTTGCGGTCATACTCCGTCCGCATGGCATAGCCATTTTCCCAGACGGCCTTGATAGCCCTGAAGTAGGCCTGCGGAATGGAATCCCCCGTCACATGCAACGTGGGGAGCCGTCCATCTTTACTGGTATCCATGAGTTGCCCTCCTCCTTGGTTGTAGAATTCCTACGGCTTACCGTGCCGCACAGGGTCAGAAGACCTCCAGGCAGTCCACGGGAATAATGCCGCCGTCCAACGGTTTAATCACCAGCCACTGGTACACTTTTTCGGGACAATTGCGCGTAAACACCACTTTTGACTTTGCCTCTTCGGAGGCATGAAAATCAAGTATGACCTCCTGGGAGCCGTTCAGAAAAACAGCCGCCTTGCCGAACTCCGGCCCGGATGGCGCCCACAGGGAACACCCCTTCCCCTTGAAGTTCCACTTTACAAAGGGCGACGGAGCGCCGGGCTTTGAACGCGCCCCCTCACCATATCGGAACGTGGCGGATTTAGCAGGCTCCCAATGCACCCAACCCTGGGCGGCACCCAGCAGGGCCTCTGTATAAAGAAGCGTTACCGGCACTTCCTGAAGGGAGCCGTGGACACTAAAGGTCCTCACTTCGGCATGGCTGAAAGGTTCCAGGTACAAGCCGAGGGCGCCTTTCCCCCGGACAAGCGGCCCCTGCCACAATGTGTTTTCACCCAACCGGAAGGCACATTCCTCCCCGGTCCAGCGCAGTTCCACATCAGAGGAACCCGATGGTCCTTCCAGGGCCCCCGAGGCGACAGCGGACTCGGTGCCGGCATCATCCGAATATACGATGCGCCAGGCATTTCCGGACAATTCGAGAAAACGGCGCCCGACGCGCACCAAAGGATGAAGTGAGGCGTCAGAACGCGGGGCGTCCGTCCCCATCGGACCGCGCACATCCCACATCACCGCGACTGTCCCGGTCCGTGAAGCGGAAAGTCGAATCGCGTCCGCGACACCACCAAGGGCGGTACGAACCAGGGTCGGCCCTTTATGGGCACTCACGGTAAAACCCTGTTCACGGAACGGACAGTCCCAACGTCTCCCCGCAAGATTAATGGCTCCCTTACCCTCGACATCCCGCGTCGGGAAAAGGACACGGAGAAAACCCTCCCTGTCGACAGAACCTGAAAAGGCCTGGCCCCACAGCCCGTACGCTTCATGCTCGACGGATTGGGCATGCCACATGGAACCATGCTGTTCCAAGCGCCACGCCTCGGGACGATGGGCCTCTTCAACAGGCGCGCTGAACAGGCACATGAAGTTGCGGTTTAGCGCCACGGAAGTGGCCGGCATATAGACCTTTCCCCCGTGAACAAAAGCGGGGAAAAATTCGAGCAACGGAGGGTGGTAGGTATCGGATTCCGGATACAGCAGCAGCACAGGTTCCGTATAGGGGCCCGGGGCCTCCGGGGAAGTCATGCCCACCAGAGCCCATCCGAAATAAGGTCCCGAATCGGTCAAGGTCAACACGAGCCAGTCCCCGGCGCGGCGAATCAACGAGGAAGCGTACAGCCTGCGATATTTTCCCAAGAGGGGTTTCTGCGCGCGAGTGGTGGCAATGGGCCTCCCCGTGGGCCGGAACGGGCCTTGCGGCCGGTCCGCCACGGCGTATCCTACGCCGCTGTTACACTGCTCATCGGGATTGGCGGCATTCTCCCAGGTCGTATTTTCAGAAGACCAGTCAAAACACATGTGGTAGAGACCTTGATCATAAACAACGGAGACATCGGGAGCGCCAGAGACGGGCGATGATTCCCCCTCGTAGATGTGGCCTTCATGCGCCAGCACAGGCCCCAGAGCCTCCCAGTGCCCGCCCCGGTCCTTAGAACGAAAAGCGGTGCACATGCTGCGGTGCTCCGGTTCAATGCGGTACCCCTCCAGGTAATTGCCCACGTAGAGATACCAGTCACCCGAAGGAGGGTCTTCGAAGAAAAAACCGTTTACCGGCCACAGGTAGGGTGCGCTCCCGCGATGCACGGGATTGCCGGGCAGGCGTTCAAAAGCGTCAAAGGACGGTTCACCCCATACGGGATGCCGAATCCACAGTTCCCGGCTTTCGACTGCGGCAAAGTCGTACTCTGCCCCCCCGCCGGCTTGAACCTGCCCCAGCGCAAAGCCAACAATCAACAGGAATGAGACCATGTGTTACTCCGGATGGTGGTTGCCAAAACGGTTCGGGTGACGGGGTTATTCGTTCAACAATCCCCGCTTCCGCATCCAATGAATGCAGAGGTCCGGCCAGGTGGAAAGGGCAGGATCGCCTTTGCCCATGCCGTAGCCGTGCTCACCCTGCTCGTAGATATGCATTTCCGCGGGCACCCCCGCTTTTACCAGCGCCCGGTAGTAGGCGATGCTGTTTTCAGCGGGCACCCCGGAATCTCCGGTGGAATGGACCAGGAAGGCCGGCGGCGTATCCGCGGTAACCTGGCGGTTATTGCTCAAGGATGCCGCCACTTGTTCGTCGGCATCGTTTCCGAGCAGGTTGTTGCGGGAACCCATGTGGCCATAGGCGGGGAGAAGTGAAATTACCGGGTAAATCAGGATGGTGAAGTCTGGGCGGCAGGAGAGGCGGGCGATACTGTCCTGGCTGTCAGGGTCGCCCCCATCGAAATGGGTAGCCGTAGTGGAAGCCAAATGGCCCCCGGCTGAAAACCCGAGTATACCCAGCCGGGCGGGATCGACTCCCCATTCCTCCGCCCGCGCGCGCACCGTGCGCAGGGCGCGCTGGGCATCGTGCAACGGAACGGGGTGGCGATGGGGCGCGACCCGGTACTCCAGAACAAATGCCGCAACGCCGTGGCTGTTCAGCCAGCGGGCGACATCAACCCCTTCATAACCCATCGCGAGGCCGCTGTAACCGCCGCCGGGACATACGATAACGGCCGGAGACAGCGTACCCTTTTCCGTAAGGGGAAACAGGTGCAACAACGGCGCCTTATCGGCAGCGTTCTCCCCGGCGGCCGCCTCGGATTCCGTAAGCAGTGAAATTGCGGGCACACCTGTGACAGGCGCGACAGTGGCTTCAGCAACAGCAAACAGCACAAGTACAAAAGCGGTAAACATCCTGCAAATCCTTTCCAATGCGTGTTCAAACAAGCCTCGGTGCGGAACGAATAAACAAGACTTCCGTTCATCAACCACGAGTTCACGATGAATACAGTATCGCTTTCCGGGGAGGCATCTCAAGGAACCCGCCGAACCCGCCCTTCACCCTAAAAAGGGCGGTTGGATTCAGAAGCGGTTTTTAAACCAAGGGACTTAAAGGACATCAAGGACAAAAAGGACAGTAAAACGCTCTCCTGATTGGTGCATCCTTTATGTATCTTAAGTCCTTTTGGTCTTTTCTTTTAATGGGCCGACTTCCGTCTTCAGGTTCATCTGTCTGCCCGACAGGGCGTTTACTATCCCTGACCCCTGCAATGGCCTTGCAGGTAAAAACCGTGTACGCCCTATTCTCGTGTCTTTTTCCAGCCGCCTCTCCGCCCACATTTTGCGAACGTCGGCGGTTCGATTATATTTTATCGCCCGCCTTCAACAGGTCGCCGTCCCCTGTAAACCACACCGTTTATTTTGCTTTTT
>JAKLHG010000739.1 GCA_022710255.1 Candidatus Hydrogenedentota bacterium | reverse complement strand
CCCTCGACCGAGGCCGGCCGCGGCAGGCCGGCCGCATCGAGGAACGTGGGGAACACATCGCGCAACTCCACAAGCTCCTGCCTCACTTGCCCGCGCCTGGCATCCAAGCCCAGGCTCGCCGGCCAGCGCACAATCATCGGAACCCGGATGCCGCCCTCATACAAATCGCGCTTTATCCCCCGAAGCGGCCCCGAACTCTTGAAAAACTCCGGCTTCACCCCGCCCTCCCGGTGCGGACCGTTGTCACTGGTGAAAATCACAAGGGTCCGATCCTCCAGCTTCAGCTCTTTCAGCCGGTCAAAAAATCTTCCTATGTCCCGGTCCATCCGCGTGATCATCGCCGCTTTTCCCTTCTCCGGTCCCGGCCAGGTCTCAAATTCGTATGGAGCCCGGGAAGGCACTTCCATGCCATCCCCCGTGCGGGCGCCTTCCTCGTTGTTCGCGTGCGGAATCGTGTACGCAAGGAAAAGAAAGAAAGGTTTGGATGCCGGGTAGGCGCCAGGTGCGTGAATCTTTAGAAACCGCAGCGCCGCCTCGGAAAAAAGGTCGTGTGTGTAAACCGCTTTCTTCCCGCCGGCATTCTCCGGAAAATCAATCTGCCCACTGTAATCATTCGCCGGATCAACACGAAACAGATGCGTGGTGTAGTAATCGTGCGCGTGCCGTTGGTCCAGGTACCCCAGGAACTCCTTGAACCCCTGCCTCTGCGGCGCGCCGCTGGTTTCATAATCCCCCAATCCCCACTTCCCGATCAGCGCCGTGTAATACCCGCTCTCCTGCAACGTCCGAGCCACCGTCCTGTCCCCGGCCCCCAGCGGCACCTTGGCGTTGCCCCGAATCAACGCATGACCCGTGTGCAAACCCGTCATCATCGCGCACCGCGACGGGGCGCACACGGTGCTCCCGGAATAAAACTGCGTGAACCGCATCCCCTCGGCAGCCATTTTGTCCAGGTTGGGCGTCTTGATCCTGCTCTGCCCGTAACAGCCCAGATCCCCGTAACCAAGGTCGTCAGCCAGGATGAGCACGATGTTGGGACGCTCCGGGGATGGAACGGCGGAAATGCTTGCTGCATGGACGGTTGCACACGCAACGACCATCGGCGCCACCACTCCCGCCACTCTCGCCAATTTCAGAATGAATCGCGCATTCAGGACCATAAACTGCAATTTGATCGAAAAACCTCCGCCGGTCCAACGAATTCCGGACAGTGAATGCGCCCCCGCCGCCATCGTCTATATTATTGAGCAATGTATGCTATATTCCGCAGGTCCTGGGACGCTGCGCACGAGAAGCAGGCCACCAGGTCACGCGGTAATAGCTCACAAAGCAACAAAAACTGAAAAAATGAAAAAGCTGACAGCACTTAGCGTAATTCTCTTCACAGCCGGAGCATTGTCACTCTCCGCGGCGGGCGCAAAGGACAACTGGGCCAAACATTGCGCCAAGTGCCACGGCGCCGACGGCAAAGGCCAAACGGTCATGGGCAAGAAGCTCGGCGTCAAGGACTACACCGACCCCAAGGTGCAGGCGGAATTCAAGGACGAGCAACTCCAGAAAGCGACCAAAGACGGCGTCAAAGACAAGAATGGCAAGGTCACGATGAAAGGCTTCGCCAGCACTCTGTCCGATGACGAAATCAAAGCGCTCGTCCAACACGTGCGCTCGTTTAAGAAGTAACCGGGGCGACAATCACACAGTAGCCGGGAGGAGCTTTTACTCCTCCCGATATTGTTCTGTACATGGCAAGTTTTGTGTGCCATGGTCTCAGGACCCTCAAATCCCCTCAGCAACGCCCAAAAGGTCCACATCCCCTCTCAAGATATCAGAGCAATAGATGTTGTGAGAAGGGCAATTTAGGTGAGGCGGATTTTTCTCCCCCAATTATTGTGATGTGCCGTTATCAGGACGGGAACAAAGCAGCCCCGTTAAGGCTGCGGAAAATCGCCCGGACG
>JAKLHG010000738.1 GCA_022710255.1 Candidatus Hydrogenedentota bacterium | reverse complement strand
CGTGCTGATATCAGGGTAACTGCCGGCCAGTGCGGCAACGGTCAGCTGTGTTAAAAGAAGGGCGGCGAGTAACGTTTTATTTTTTCGCACGATGCAACACCTCTTCTTTTGAACGCATGGTCTTCCCATCCACTGAAACGCCTTCAAAATAGAACTGGAATTTTGCGGACGCGCTATCGAGGGGCACGGTAAACTCATACGGGAACGCATCATCATGAACCGTGTTCCATGAGCCGCTTTGTTCATAATGCAGGGTGATTGCGCGGAATTCGGAGTCGTCTGATTGCAGATAGAGGTACGCACGGTCATTTTCAACGCCAGGAAGAATCATTGCGCGGGCCTCACCGAAGGGGACCTCGAGATAGTCCGGCGACCAGATAGCGGCGTTTGTTCGCGCGAGGATACCAGACTGGAATACAGGGACGATTTCAACATCTTCAATTTCAACCGCCGTAATCCCTTGTGCTTTAACGGAGACCCTGAATGATCCGTCAACGACCAGGAAAGAATCTTGCCCCTGGTTTTGCCGCCGGACCTTTGCCTGTTTCGTTTTGCCGTCAAGTTTACCCATCAATGTCCTGTTCAAGCCCACCGTTGCCGTCACCTCTTCATTCGACTGGTTGGTAAACGCAATCAACAGTTTGTCGCCGCTTCGCGCCGTCAGACAATTCAATTCAACATTGTCGCACTCCAATATTCCCTTCGGCATCCAGAGATACACATTTTTCAGTCCATACCAGTTGCCCGCCTTGTGCCCATAAAATCTATTCTGCAGGTAGGCATAGCCTTCAATGAACTGGCCGGGAAAGTGGATTCTCCCCTTTGAGCGGACGAAGACATCCGACACCATATAGTCAAACAGCATGGACATCATGGGCCAGACATGGTTGTAATGGAAGGAGTTTACGCCAAGCGCCTCGTGTTCCCTCAGCGGATAATCCGCTTTCTCGTATACGTTTGTCCGTGCGGTGTTTATGTGGTAGCCGGGAAAATTCCGGTATCGTCCAATCACTGCCGAACGTGCAATATCCCTTAAGAACGCATCATTGGCATAGTAGCCAAGCCGAAGCATCCAGGGCGCATAATTGGCCATGAAAATCGCGCGGTGTCCGTTGCAGGTTCCGGAGGATTCGGAGGTCAGTCCCATTTCGGAAAGCCGCCATGCCGGGACTTTTTCTTCGGGGGCATCCATCTGCCTGTGCCCTTTGCGTTTGAGGTACCAATACATCGGTGCTTTTCCGCCTTTGTTCACCAGAATTTCCTGTTCCGGTATTGCCGGAGACATCCAGACATACATGGCAAACAAGCGGGCGCCCGCCTGCGCCGCCTCTAAATAGCGCCTTTTCCCGGTTTGTTCATACAAATCCATCAAATCAATCCATTTGGGGGCAAAGCCCGTCCAGAAGAAAAGTCCGCCCGCATCGGGGTCCATGAAATCGGTCTGGCTTTGCTCCACCCGTCGCGCCAGATAGTCATCGGCGTCGGCCATGGCCTGTTCCAGTAAAGAGCGGTCTTCCGTGGCTCTATACAAGGCCAGCGAATTTTTCCAGGAATCCCCTTTTTCGACCACATCCAGGTTCAAGGTGCGGTCTACTCCGTACATTTTTTGGGCCAACGTCAGAAATACGGGGTTGGCGCGTTGAAACACATCATATAGCACGGTCAGTTCTGTCAGAGGAGCGCAAGGACCCTTCATGGCACGGGACGGATTCTGGATCTTTTGATTGCGGTCCAGGCAGAACAGGAACTTTTCCCGTGAGAGCATGTACTCTATCAGGGGATAGGCACGGCGTTGATATATGTCCGGATTGTCCGTGACCAGGGCCATGTTCAAAGGGTTTAAGGCGGACACATTTTTTACTGCGCCGGGAACGTCGGTCGAATAGGAGTACCCTTTCAGCCCTTCCAGAAAGCGGCTGTACTCGCTCATTCCATAATCAAGCATATTGTTCAGCG
>JAKLHG010000737.1 GCA_022710255.1 Candidatus Hydrogenedentota bacterium | reverse complement strand
TTGGCCTCGCCAATGATGAAATCGGGTATATCCTTCCCAAGAGCCAGTGGGACGCCGAGAAACCCTATGTCTATGAAAAAGACCAGTACGGGGAAGAAAACTCCGGCGGGCCCGAGGTCGGTCCCGCCATCCACGCGGGCATGCTGGAAATGGTGCGGCGCATCAATACCACGTACCAGCACTATCCGGCGTCCCAGTAGCGGGGATTATTCCCATTCAATCGTGCCGGGCGGCTTTGAAGTGATGTCGTAGAGCACCCGGTTGATACGCGCCACCTCATTGCAAATGCGGTTGGCAATGCGGCGGAGCAATTGCGGATCAAAAGGATACCAGTCGGCGGTCATGGCGTCGCTCGAAGTGACGGCACGCAGGCTGCACACCTCCTCATAGGTTTGTTCATCGCCTTGCACGCCCACGCTTCTGACGGGCAGCAGGCACACCAGCGCCTGCCAAATGTCGTTATACACACCCGCGTTCCGGATTTCCTCCACAAAGATGGCATCCGCATCGCGCAAGGTGTCCAGCCGTTCACGGGTTATGGCGCCGACGCAGCGCACGCCAAGTCCCGGCCCGGGGAAGGGATGGCGCGACACGATTTCGTCCGGCAGACCCAACTCCCGCCCCAGTACGCGCACTTCGTCTTTAAACAACTCGCGCAGTGGTTCCAGCAATTCCAGGTGCATCTCTTCGGGCAGGCCGCCCACATTGTGATGGCTCTTGATGGTTGCCGAGGGGCCGCCCGTCGCGGACAGACTTTCAATCACATCCGGATACAGCGTTCCTTGGGCCAGAAAATCCATGTGGCCGAGTTTGCGCGCCTCTTCTTCAAAGACATCGATAAATACCCCTCCGATGATCTTGCGTTTCTGTTCCGGCTCCGTCACCCCGGCCAACGCGCCCAGAAACCGTTCTTCCGCATCCACACAGACCAGGTTGATGTGGAAATGTTCCTGAAACACCTCCCGTACCAGCTTCGCTTCATTCTTGCGGAGGAGGCCGTTGTCGACAAACACACAGGTGAGTTGGTCTCCCACGGCACGATGAATCAAGGCAGCGGCGACACTCGAATCCACACCGCCGCTCAGGGCGCACAGCACTTTTTTCTCACCGACCCGCTCCCGGATCTCCTGAACGGCCATCTCGCCGAAAGAGCCCATGGTCCAGGAATCGCCGCATCCGCAAATTTTATGCACAAAATTCTCAAAGATCCGCATACCCTCCGGGGTATGAACGACCTCCGGATGGAACTGCACTCCGTAAAAGTGGCGCTCATCGTCCGCGATGGCGGCATAGGGGGAATTGTCCGTATGGCCGACGGCAGTGAATCCATGGGGTAGCACCTCCACCCGGTCGCCATGGCTCATCCAGACCTGGGTTGGCGAAGACAACCCTTCAAACAATGGGCACGGGGAGGCATGCTCAAACCGGGCAATGCCGTATTCACGCCGATCGGCGCGCGCCACCTTGCCCCCCAGAAGATGCGCGAATAATTGGGTTCCATAGCAAATGCCCAGAATGGGCAGGCCTAGATTGAAAATACCCGGATCCGGGTGCGGCGCGCCCGCCTGGTGCACACTGGCCGGACCGCCGCTCAGGATAAGACCCGAGGGCGTCATCTCCCGCAGTGCTTCCACCGTGATGGTATAGGGGACAATGACGCTATAGGCATGCGCTTCGCGCACCCGGCGCGCTATCAACTTGCTGTATTGGGCGCCAAAATCCAGCACCACCACCGGCCTCCGAATACCTTCCACAAAAATTTCTCCATGGTAATAGAAACGGATATTCCCCGATTCAACCTTCTAACATCATCCTTTACTCTTTTTCAGGTCGGCACCTGGTAATTCGGCGCGTCCTCAATGATAGTGACATCATGGGGATGGCTTTCACGGAGACCGGCGGCGGTCATGCGGATAAAACGGGCTCCCTGTTGCATGGAGGGGATGTCCCTGCAGCC
>JAKLHG010000736.1 GCA_022710255.1 Candidatus Hydrogenedentota bacterium | reverse complement strand
GTGGTGGTTACTGGAAGGGGTTCTTTTTCAGGCGCGGCAAAGTGTATGGACCCGGAACCCTCGGTGGAAAGAGGATCTGGTCGCATCGATGTGAGTCCCGGCACCGCAGCCATGTAGGGATTACGCGGCGTGGCGGTTTCCGGCGTTCGCTCCACTGCCTGACTGGTTGTGGTTTGTTCCTTTAGGGATTCATCCTTCCCCGCCTGGTCTTGTGAAAGTGCTGGTACTGAGTAGGACTCCACTTCAGAGGGGGCTTCATTTTGTATCGGTTCCTGTCCTTTATCAAATGAAGGATCCAGACGGCCCGTGATGATACCCAGCCCAAAGAAAAAGGCAAAGGCGCACAGGGCAAGGCAGAGATAGGCGGTCAACTGTCTTGTGGTTACTTCGGCCACGTGTATGTTTGATACAGGCCCGTTATCAGGGCGCTTCAGCTTATTATTCATGGAGCACTTCCCCTTTCGTCGTTTCCGTCGTTTCTGTAGTCGCCGTACATGCTTGTCTTTCTGAATCCGGGACGGGTTCCAACGCAGAATCCATGACCGGTTCTGGAGATTCCAGAGCGTGCAAACGATCCAGCAGCGCGATTCGCGCCTCGTCCAGTTCCGTGTAAGAAAAATTCAAGTCACAGGCTTCGATAAGCCGGTTGGTCGCTCTATCCAGGTATAAGGTCGTGCGGATGGTGCCGTCGCCCTCTTCGGACTCCCGGACCTGCCTGAAGGCCCGTTGACGCTTGAGCAATTGAGCGGCCAGAAAGGCCTGCGCCAACTCCAGACGCTCGACCGAAGCGGCAAGGTCATAAAAAAGGCGCCGTAAGGGTGAGAGTATCTCCTGGTGCTCGGCTTCAAGCACTTTCGGATCGCTGTATTGTGTTTCCCAGGCACAGAAATGGTCCGCAGTTTTTTCTTTCGGATTGCATTCGGAACAATAATCGCGCCGTGCTAGCGATTCAGCTTCCCGCGTCGCAATGGAATGAACTTTTTGTTCATGAATAAACGACTGATTACAGACGCAACATTTAGCCGCGCATTTACTGATTTTAATTTCCATTATTTTCTACTGGTGAGTGAGTTGTTTGAGTCTTTGTTTCGGGACATATCCTGTTTCTGGCATCCCCGGCATGGAATTGAGGGTACTCCTTACGTCAAAGCACTATGTATTGTGTCAAGTGCGAATAGTATCTTCTTTTGCATACCAGAATTAGTATACCCTATTTAAAAGATTTGAGCAAGTTCCTGCACGATCTGGCCGGGGCGTCATGGCTTGTCAAAATAAATATCATAGTTACCTGATACCGGCGTATCACTTTTTACAATCAGACGGTTTGATTCAGGTATCCATGACCAGGACCCCGCATCCAGGGGCAAACCGTCCCTGCTGATCCTTGCGGGGGATTGGTCGAGGCGCACCCGAAGCAAGTGGGGTTTGGCCTCGCCATCAAGAGTGATACATACGGGATTGCCATCTTCCACCCTGACCCGCAGTTCACCACTCCTATCTGTATGATGTACGGTGAATTCCGATATCTTGTGGGGAAAAATATTCAGTGTGAGATACGGGGCCCAATCTTCTGCACCAATGCCCGTGTACGACCGTGAAATTTTCATGGGAATGATGGCCCCGTCGCGGACATATGCGGGATATTCCGCCAGGGGGAAGTCCCTGGTAAAGGTTGTTGGCCCTTCTATAACCTTGGTATCGTCAAACCAATAGCGCCACCGGCCGGGGGGGAGGCAGACCTCGCGGGTCAAGGAGTCCTGATAAATGGGCGCGATCAAAAAGTCATCGCCGAAGAGATAGTGGTATTTTCCCTCCACGGGTTTCATGAGCACCCGACCGCCCCGGTTCGCCTGCACCACATAACAAAAGATATAGGGCACCAACTCTGAACGCAGCCACGAATATTCGCGCACAAGTTCGAGCTCCAGCGGGGTGCGCTTCCACATGCGCCGTTCGCCGTG
>JAKLHG010000735.1 GCA_022710255.1 Candidatus Hydrogenedentota bacterium | reverse complement strand
CCCGGGACGGCGTAAACTTCGACAGGACTTACCTTATCCTCCATCTGGACAGGAAAGGCGATGGAGGAGTCTACAAGTACGGCGGCCCGCAGTACTACAAGCCTTTGATTCATAAGAATAACATGTGGGTGTTTTACAGCATCACGAAAATGAAGATTGGTCTTACGAAGATTCCATTGAGCTCGTTCGCATAAGGATGGAGGGGGCGGTTGGAAGAAACCCGGCAACCAGGGAAGCACATGGCGCCCACTTTGGCACGGAACATGCCTCGGACGCTCACGCCTGATCTCGCGCTGTGGATGCTCCGCATGATTCTCACGATACGCATGTTCGAGGAGAAGATGCTGGAGTTCCTGAACGCCGGAGTGATCAAGGGGGGATCCCACCTGTACATCGGCCAGGAGGCGGTTGCGACAGGCGTCTGTGCGGCATTGCGTAACGATGACTACATCACAAGTACCCATCGTGGTCACGGCCACGGGCTTGCAAAGGGAGGCGACCCGAAAGCCCTCATGGCGGAAATCCTCGGAAAAGCGACCGGGGTATGTCGGGGTCGCGGCGGGAGCCTTCATCTCGCGGACCTCGACACCGGCAACCTGGGGGCCAACGGAATTGTGGGCGGGTCCCTCGGCATTGCGGCGGGAGCTGCTCTTTCGGCGAAAATGAGGAATTCCGGGCAGATCGTCGCCTGCTTCTTCGGCGATGGTGCCGTGAACACGGGAATCTTCCACGAAGCAATGAACATGACGAAAGTGTGGGAGCTTCCGGTGCTGTTTGTGTGCGAAAACAACCTTTACGGCATGTCAGTGAGCGTTAACAGGGCGACCGGATTGACGGACCTCGCGGATCGGGCAGACGGGTACCGCATGCGGAAGGCGATCGTGGACGGACAAGACGTGTTCGCCGTGTTGGAAGCCGCCCGCCATTACGGAGAGATCGCGCGGTCTGGAGGTGGCCCTACCTTTATCGAGTGCAAAACCTACCGCTTTGGCGGGCATTCCCGTTCCGACGCACGGAAATACCGGACGCGGGAAGAGGAGCGCCAATGGCGCGAACGGGACCCGATCACAGTGTGCGCGCGGCGCGGCATTGAAGAAGGGTGGTTTGACACGGCTACCGTCGAACAAATTCGCTCCGAGGTGGCGGCAATCATTGAAGAAGCCGCCGGTTTCGCTCTGTCCAGCCCGGAACCGGACCCGCACGAACTTACCGACGATCTCTACGCCGCATAGCGATTTGTTCCCCACAACGACAGCGTTTTCCGCACCTTACAGGGAGATCTGGATTCGTGGCAAAACCCAATATTCTCCTTTTCATGATGGACGCATTGCGCCCTGACAGGCTCAGCCCGTGGGGGCGCGATGCCGTTGCGGTTGGTCCGCCCCATCCAACCCCGAATTTCGCTCGACTTGCCGAGACCGGCGTTTTCTTCCGCAATTGCTTTTCGCACATGCCATCGAGCCATCCGTCAAGGGCAAGTATACTGACAGGGCGCGACCCTCATACCCATGGCGTAAGAATCAATTCCCGACCATTGTCCGCCTCAGAAACCACGCTGACGCAGATCCTGCATAACGCCGGGTATCTAACAGCAACCACGCGGACGTTCCCCCCCGGCATGGGACGGGGATTTGAGGAGCGGGGCCTCGTCTCCAAGGTGCTTTCGCCGTTCGACGCCGGCCCGTGGGACATCGTGAAAGAACTCCCCCAGATGGCGGAAGACGAAGCAGGAACGGATGTGGCGCAGGACACCACCGCCCTCATCAGATGGCTACAGCATTACGTCGCCGATCCGGAACGGCGAAGACACCCGTTCTTTCTGTGGGCGGACTGTGAGGACACCCACGAACCCTGGCGCCCGCCGGTGCCGTACAACACGATGTATGATCCGGATCCGTACGACGGACCCGACGTGAGTTGCCCACCGATGTATTCACCGCACCTCACGGAACGGCAGGTCAGACATGCACGGGCA
>JAKLHG010000734.1 GCA_022710255.1 Candidatus Hydrogenedentota bacterium | reverse complement strand
AAGAGGGTGAGTTCCTGCTGAACGGGCGGTCCTTTGTGCCCTTGGGTCTTTATCATATCACCGCCCCTGACTATCCGATGGCCAGGCGTCTCGGTTTCAATTGCCTGGGCACCGGGCGCTGGAGAACTGCGGCCGAAACCATGGCCATTCTCGATGAAGCCTGGAAATCCGGCATCTACGGCCTCACGAGTTCGTGCCGGCCGGGCGAGGGGCACATTTATTATCACGACGAGTACATCGACAAGGTCCGGACCTTCAAGGATCATCCGGCGTCTTTTCTCCGGCTCCAGCCGGATGAATTACTCGGATATCCGGGCACTAACCCGTATTTTACGCCTTTGCTGGAACCGGGGCGGAAGTATTACCGGGAAGCGCAGGGAGTTGATCCGAATCATCTCATGATGGCGACTACCACCAGCGGCCCGTCCCTGCACCCGGAAGGCCGTGAAATCCTGGAGAAATACTGTACCTTCACGGACGTGGTTGCGCTCGACAACTATTCCATCGGGAAACGGCCCATAGCTTTTTACTATCAAGCGGCTTCCTTGGTGGACAGTGTCGTGCGGCCGAGAGGGAAGACGCAATTGTTTGTCGTGCAATCATGCGATTCAGCCTCGCCTATCTACATGCCCAATCCCGCGCAACTGCGGGCACAGGCCTATCTGACCATGATGGGTGGAGCCAAGGGTATTGCCTGGTACATCTACGCGGGAAGCTACCAGGAGATCGGTTTGCGGGAATATCCCGAGGGCTGGGCGGCGATGAAGAAGCTCAACCGGGAACTTTCCACTCTGGCTCCCGCTCTGGCGGGCGTGCGCAGTACCGATGCGGTGAGAACCTTCCCGGCCGAGGGCGTTATCGCGGTGCGCATGAGCGCCGGCAACACACACTATGTATTTGTCGCCAATACCGACAATTCGCCCAAGACCTGCGCGGTGACCATGGACGGGGTGGTCGCCGGGCGGGAAATACCGGTCCACGGCGAATACCGGACCGTCCGCGCGGAAGCCGGCGGCTGGGGTGATTTCTTTCTGCCATTTGATGTTCACGTCTACGTGATTAAGTAATTGGCGCGAGTTGGACAGAATTTGACAAGAGAATTTGTCTGTGGTATTGTATCGATACAAAATGAATACGAAAGTGGTATTGCGGGGTGCGGCGAAGCATGAACTGGTGCGGGATGGCCTGCGTGAACAGATACGGCGGATGTCTCCAGGGGAACGGCTTTTGCCGGTGCGGGAACTGATGCGAACCTTTCAGGTGAGCCAGTCCACCATGGACCGGGCCTTGCGGGAACTGGAAGAAGGAAATCTCATCACCCGGCGGCTGGGTAGCGGCATCTACGTGCAACGTCGGGTGGTGCGCAAGAAGACCAAGATGATCGGTGTCGTCGTGTCGGATATCACGGACCGGTTCTGTTCCCTGTTGGTTCGGGGAGTCGAACAGCAATTATCGGCGTCCGGCTACCGGATGGTGCTGTGCCATGGTTATGAAGAACTGCAACGCGATCTGAATGTTATCCACTCCCTGCGGGAATCCATGGACGGGGTGATTATCCACCCGCTTACCGGCAACATCCACAATCCCGAGTACGTCCGATATTTTGCGGATTTCGAGCGGAAGGGAGAATGTCCTTTTCTTCTGGTGGATATCGCCATTCCGGGCGTCGGCGCCAACTTCGCCGGGTTCGATAATTACGGCGCGTTCCGCAACGCGGCCAAAACGTTTTCCAGAAGTGCGGGGTCCGGCTGTGGACTGGTCTACGTCGGATCATTTGAGAGCGTGGTCGGGATGGAGCGGTTTGCCGGCTTCAAAGCGGGATTGCGGGAGGCCGGTGTGCCGGACCATCGAGTGACCACGGTCAATGTACCATTGGCGGAGCCGTTAAGTATGATCCCGAATTTCCGGCGTAAGGGCCTGCCCGTGGTTTTCTTCGTGGCCAGTCCGCTGCTGCTGACCCGGCTGATTTCCGATCTCGGCGCG
>JAKLHG010000733.1 GCA_022710255.1 Candidatus Hydrogenedentota bacterium | reverse complement strand
CATGCGGGCCGCAGTCACGATGGAAGCGGCAGGATGCCGCTTCTACGCTCTTGCCATTCCTTACGTGCGGATTTAGGTGTGCCTTGCGATTTTGTATCGCCCGCTGATTTAGGTATACTACGTTTTCGTCAAGATGGGAAGATGCGATGGAAGTAACACAAAACCAAGAACTGTATATTGAACAATATATCGGCGAGATCGAGGCGAAAATCGGCGAACAGTTAAGCCCCGCCCAGCGCGAACGCGCCTTGTCCCGCTTACGCGCGCGCATTGATGAGAAACTGAAATTTCTCAACGCATCTTCGATCGAAGACACCGAGCTTCTTGGCATCTTGCACAAAATGGGGCCTCCGGAAACGCAGGCCCAGATACTGGTGCGCGTTTGGGGCGACCCGCCCGGCGCCGGCGCGGCATTGCCGGTGGTACCTCCCGAAACCCCGCTGAAAGAAGCGCCCGAAGGGGCCGCGCCCGAGAAGAAAGTCGCCCTTGCCCCGAAGTCCACAGTCAAAGTAAAGGGGCCTGTATGGCTGGGCGTGGCCCTGCATCTGTCCGGCCGGTCCGGGTTGCCCACATGGGTTATGCGTTTTTTGGCCGTCCTGCTGGGCCTGGTTACGGGACCCGTTGCGCTGGTGGGATACATGGGGCTTTTTGTGATGCTCCGCTTACGGGGGCGCATACAGTCACCGGCTCCCCTCCACCTCTACCGTATTCCACTCTATCCCGTGTTGACCGGAGGAATGCTGACCCTCGTGTACCTGGCCGGTCTCTATGGCATCAAAGGAATCTACACCGCCCATCAGCATTTTCTGGGCCGCCCGGTGCCGGAATTGAACGAGTGGGCCTGGCTGGAGGTTGAAGCCCCGTATCTATTCTTGGGCGCCCTGGTCATTTTACTGCCGTTTGCCTTGTTGAGCGCGATGCCGCTGGCGAACCAGTGGGACCACAGCCTGAAGCGCTTTACCCAGGCGGGCGTGGTTCTCTACGGCATTACGGTATCCTTTGGGCTCGCCTTCTTCATCACCGGGATCATCCTCAATTTCGTACACGAGTTTACGTGAGATTGTCCGGAGTCGTGGAGGCCAGCACCATGACACTCTTTGCGTTGACAGGCAGGACGGGTTGGCCCACGGGCTGGGCTTCACGGTCTGTAAAGTAGTCTTCGGGAGGCGCGGCGCCGCTGTTGATGCGCAACCGCCAGGGACCGGCGGGCAGCGTAAACGAAACCGCATTCAGGGTTCCGTTAAACATCAGGTACAGGCCGACACCCCCGTTCTCCTCCGGGTGGATGCGGCAGGCAAGGGTGTTTTCGGAACGGTCCCAGGCCGCGTGCGCGCCCGAACTGTCATACCAACACAGGTCCACTGCCGCCGGGTCGACCTCACTGCCCCTTCCCTGGAAATAGGTGCTCCGGCGCAGGACGGGATTCTCATCGCGGAAAGCAATCAGGTTGCGATAGAATTCGAATAGGTCGCCGGCCCGCTCTTTTCGCGACCAGTCGAACCAGGAAATCTCATTGTCCTGGCAGTAGGCGTTGTTATTACCCCACTGGGTGCGTTCCATCTCATCGCCACCGAGCATCATGGGCACGCCCAAAGACAGGAACAGGGTGGCCGCCAGGCTTTTACGGCACCGGACCCGCAGCCGGTTGATTTCGGGATTGTCCGTTTCCCCTTCCACGCCGCAATTCCAAC
The DNA here is from genome assembly GCA_022710255.1 of Candidatus Hydrogenedentota bacterium. Taxonomy (GTDB): domain Bacteria; phylum Hydrogenedentota; class Hydrogenedentia; order Hydrogenedentales; family CAITNO01; genus JAAYBJ01. The sequence continues at coordinate 311 of JAKLHG010000733.1, read as the reverse complement.
TGAAGTTATCATCAGCGCCGTCACGGTTGTCTTCTCCGTTGGCTTCATTGTGTTTCCGTTCATAAGCGACCAGGTCATACAGGGTGAACCCGTCGTGACAGGTGATGAAGTTGATGGTATGTTCCGGGCTGCGGTCGCTGTGCTGGTACAGGTCGGCACTGCCCATGATCCGGGTGGCGAAGGTCCCCTTCATGCCGGCGTCTCCCCGCCAGAAGCGCCGGACATCGTCCCGGTATTTGCCATTCCATTCCGCCCAGCGCGCCCCGCCGAAAGAGCCCACCTGGTACGCCCCGCCGGCATCCCACGCCTCC
>JAKLHG010000732.1 GCA_022710255.1 Candidatus Hydrogenedentota bacterium | reverse complement strand
CGCCGTAATAGAGGCCCAGTTGATATTTCAACGGGATGGAGGACATAAACGATCCTTGCCTTGTGCGGTATTACTGGAGTACGGGAAGCGGTGTTATTTTACCTGAGTGGAACGACCGTCTTAAAACATGCGCGCAAAGTACGGAGGTTCGATAGGGCGTGCATAAAAGAGGTATTATAGTTCCTCTATCTGATGAAGCCTGTCGCCGGGTTGTCAATAAGTCATCTGCCAGAAAGGAGTGTCGCAGCCCATGAAATCTACTGTTGCAACCTTCATGGTTATTGGTGTGGCGGCCGTCAGCAGATTTTGGGCTGTGGCCGCCGAAAGCAGGAACGGGGAGAAGTCTCACGATGGCGCCGACACCGGGTTCCATCTCTATGTACCCGCGCAGGCCGCTACGGTTGAGGCCTATGACGAAGCGGTTGCGGCCGCCTGTATTCAAGGCATCCTGAACCGGGAAAGCCCGCGGGTCTATATGCTTTCCAGCAGCAACACCCGTCCGCAATACTGGCTGGATATCCTGTCGAAAGAACCCGGATGGCTCGCGGGAAAGACGCCTGTTCCCGTGGCGGACCTGAACGCCCTGGCCGCGCTTGCGGGCGACCGCTTGAAGGGCGCGGTGGTTTGGGACCCGGCCGTACCGGCCACCTTGAATGTTGCCACCACGATTGCGGGCATCAAAGATGCTGTCGCGCTCAGCCCGGAACTCGCACAGCGGGTATTGCCCGAATGGAAACTGCCGGTTCTTGATGACCTGCGCAATCGTTTTGACGGTTCTGAATCGGGGAGCAGGAAGAACGATGCCTACCGATGGGCTGTCCGGGAATATCTTGCGAAGGGCCTGTGCTCTTCCCATTTCCTGTGCCTGTATGAGGATGCCGCCCAGGCGCGGGCTGCGGGTTCTCCTGGTTACGTGGTGACCCGCGACTGGGCGGTGCGGCAGCGCGCGTTTGTGTTCGATTTGTCGCCCTGGGGGGACGAAAAGCCCAAGGACGATCCTGAACAACCCCTGGGTACGGATCTCGAAACCTATCAGATGATTCTGAAGGAAACACTGCGGCAGTCCGACGGGCAGCACATGACGGAACTGGCGGGTTTCTTCGCTTTTTGGAAATACAGCAATGTGCCGGGGTACGCAAGCGCCCATGAACCCGTACCCACGGAATGGGAAACGGTATATCTCATTTCCCCCTACAATTGCTACCAGAACACGGTGGCGAGTGATTGCTATAACCAGTCTTTCCACGCCTATGCGCCGTTAACGCCGCTCAGGCAACACCGGCCTGAACCACGGACCGTGGTGGAACCCAAGGCCTACCTCTGCATCCTCATGGCGGACTACGATTCCGCGACCCCGTTGTATGATTTCCTGCCCAACCACTGGAATGACCCCGGTCGGGGAAAGATTCCGCTGGCCTGGGGCATCAATCCCAACCTGCTGGAAAGCTATCCGGACGTTATACAGTATTTCTATCGCACCGCCACGCCCAACGATTTCTTCACCAGCGATGCCAGCGCCGCCGGGTATATGAACCCAAACCGGGTCAAGACGGAATATCTGCCCCTGTTCATAAAACATAACAAGGACTTTTTTAATCAGGCTGACATGAGCATCGCGCCCATGGTGCTCGACTGGGACCAGCCAACGGACGCCGTCAAGGATGCCTTCACGCAGTTTTCACCGGACGGTTTCGCCACCATCGTGATGGACCTGCACGGCACGGGCGGGACCGTTCCGAAGCCGCACGTGTGGAAAGGAATGCCCGTCACGGAACTGCTTAACGATACCTGTAACTTTGCCAACCCGCAACAGACAGCCGATGCCATGTACCATGCCATTTTGAAACGTGGGAACACCAAGCCGGGTTTCTATTTCTTCCGCATCGTGTGGACGCCGCCGTCATCGGTTATTGAATCCCTGGACGTGTTCCGAAAGGACCACCCGGAAATGGCGTTTGAAGTTGTAGACCCTTACACATTCTTCAGCCTCTTCAAAGAATCCC
>JAKLHG010000731.1 GCA_022710255.1 Candidatus Hydrogenedentota bacterium | reverse complement strand
CAGGTTGAATTTCTGGCCTCTACAGATGGAAACAGCTATAATGTTATTGCAACAATTGATTCACAGGTGAAACCCGAAAACGAGGGAATGTTCCGCCACGATTTCTCAGCCGATGTAAACGGAGTAACTCGAGCTGCCCGCGCTCCACGCCCCGAGCGAACTGGGTTGGCCCGCGTTGGCAATGGAGACGAATTCCGATGGGCCACTGCCGAGTTCGATCCTTCCCATGAACGTGTTGGTGGGGCAGAGCAAAGAGATTTTCCCCACGCCGCCGCTCCCGTGCGGTTTTCTAAAGTGCCGGGATGTGGAGGCGCTGTGAAGGACGTTTGGAAGGACAAAGCCGGACCCGCCGGCGCCCAGCCTAAAGAAGACCGTCCCGTTCGCAGTGTTCGTGATCGGCGTATCCCAAACGACCACGCTGTCGGCCACATCGTTGGTCAAACCCATGTTTGGGGGCATGCGGACCCCTTCGCCTGAGATATGCCAGTTGGCCGATAAAAATCGCGCGCTAATGCCACCGCTGGCGCTGGTGAGACTACTTATGTCATTCACATTGGTGTGGCGGTTTTCGGTCCCGCTAAACGTGAGGAAATTAGTGACGCCCGCGGTTCCATCGGGGACACCTCCGGTCCAGTTATCTGCTGTGCTCCAATTGTCGTTATCACCGCCTCCAGTCCAAGTGCGGGAGCTAATGCTCGCAAACGACAAGACAGGCTGGAATACGAGTAATAGCATCGCGCCTAGCAGAAGCAGGAGCGGGCCAGGGGTGAACAAGGATTTATTGGATCGTTTTTTCGTTTTCATTTTCATTTTGGTTTTTTCAGGTTGTGGGCAGGAACAGCACGCCGTCATGACTTTTCGGTTTCGCTGGAATAAGGCATTCGGAAGCAAACATGATCCCGCGTGGAGATATAAGCTGCGGAGGCTGTTGCGAGTGGAAAGAAACAACACCTGACTGCGCGCTGCGATGGATCTGGCCGGGCGACACCGGAAGAACCGTCTTGATGTTTTCTTCAGGTGTCAAAAATCTCATCGGGATGAATTCAGACGGGTAGAGCAGGGCCATTTTGAGCAGTTGCGCTGACTGGGATGACTGCTGATGCTCATACTTCAATCGGGATGCTACCAACAATGCATGAACTGGGAAATACGCATAAAGATGTGTATTCGCGGTTCTTAGGGAGTCCCTCTCCCTGGTCCCGTGCTTTTCATTATTAGCCCGGAAATTTGATACTCCGCACGGAACACCGACAAACCGTAGCGCAGACATTCTGTCGGCTTGCGCCACTGCAACGACCAAAGCCGGTAACATTCCGGCGCTCCGGCCTGGAAGGAATGAAATGTGCAGGTTAGACGCGGCTATCTGGGTGTGGGCGGGGCTGCTCGCCGTTTCAACTCGCCCCTCAACAGAGGTTCCAATTGGAAACGGTAGCTGTATGGCTGGCAGGGGATCAAGCGCTCCTCGTGCGGCCATGCGCCCCAGCTATTGTCGCCTCCGACACCCTGTTGTGCGAGGTCCAGGTCCACTGTGGCGAAGTTCCGCAGGGGAAGTTCATGCGGGTGTTTTGCGGCGTTCAGGTCGTCGGTGCCGTAATTCAGCGCGTTGACGCTCAACTGTGGCAGGCCGGTGGCGAGCAGGCCGGCGCCGCGCCTGTCGTGGAAGGCGGCCCAGCGCACGTTCACTTTGTTCCCGGTTTCGCCGGGCTCGGAGTAGCCGGCGTGGAACTGGTCCTTTATGGCGCCGGAGTAGATGCCGATCCGCGCGTCTTTGCGGTCCACGTAGGTTTCCTGCGGACCAGGGCCGAACCATGTTACCTCTGTCAGCTTTCGTGGGAGCGTCATTTGCATTCCTATTCTGGGGATTTTTGGCAGGTCCGTCTTGCCGGGCAGGAATTCGCCGCGCACCTCGACTTTGCCGTCGCCATTGATGATGTAGGTGGTATGCCATTTGGCGCTGACGCTCGGGAAAGTAAAGGTTGCTTTCAGTGCGACGCTGTTGGTTCC
>JAKLHG010000730.1 GCA_022710255.1 Candidatus Hydrogenedentota bacterium | reverse complement strand
TCCTGGGGTGACGGCGCCAGCCGCGACAGGTAGAGGGCGCGGGCGTTGCCGAGGGCGAAGAGCATTTCGTCCAGGATGAAGCAGCAGCAAGCGAGCCTCCGCGCCCACCCCGGGTCGGCGATGAGCCACTGGGCGTACCCGTAGCCCAGGCAGACCACGACCAGCACAAGACCCTCCGCGATCATTACAACCCGTTCCCCCGTATAATCCATTACCATGCCCATCAGGGGCTTGAACACGATGCCTATCAGGCAGGAGACCATGAGCAGTCCCGCGATGGACGGCGCCGGCAGGCCATATACCTTGATCAGCACCCAGGGCCCGAATGTAAGGAATATCTGCTTGCGTGCACCGGAAAGAAACTCGAGGAGATAATACAGCCGGTACGCCTTCCGGAACACCATCCGCTGCCGGGGCTGGTGCAGATGGGGGATGTGCATCACCGTGTAGAACAGCCCGCCGCACAGGAAGACCCCCGCCGCGCACAGAAAGGTGAGTTGATATTGGGGTGCGGCGCGGTCCATGAGCAGCCATACCAGTCCGGTGCCCAGCGCCGTGAAGGTCGTGCTCACCGCTGCGGCCTGGCCCAGGCGGGCGCCCCGGTTGTGCTCCCCGCTCAGTCCGATCACGATGGACGCGCCCACGGGCTGCAAGAGATGCACACCCGCGCTCATGGCCACCATGCTTACTATCATGAAAGGGTAGGAAAAGCCGTTCAACGCCAGCCCGATCAGCCCGGCCGTGGAAAGGAATACCGCCACCAGCCCCACCCGTGTCATCGGCAACATGCAGAGCAGCCCCGTCATGACGACCACCAGAAAGCCGGGCAGCTCCCGGGGGAATTCCAGGTGGCCCCGCGCGTCGGCGCCCAGGTGAAACGTTTCGGCAAGGAAATTGTTGAACGTGGAATCATGCATGCTCGTCGCCATGGCCACGCAGGCCAGTGCGCCGTAATAAAACCATAACTGGTATTTCAAGGGAATGACTGGCATGGGCATAACAAGTCCTGAACGGGCACGACACGGGAGTACTGTTAAAGAACTACAAGCATTGTACTTGAGTGGACGCTTCCGCTTAAATCCGCCGCGGCAGAAGTCTACTCCTACGGGGTAGTCAGGATGACCGTAAGGATTACCAACAGGACAATCTGGCCATCATCGGCGGAAGTGGTTCTCATGGGAAGAGGTCTGTTTTCTTGCGCCAATCGATCGAAAATAAAGGGATAAATACGGGAACATCGCCGGTCTCGAGAGATTAGCTGTCCATCATCGTGGATAACTGAAGTGTTGCGCTATACTTCGTTTGCCAGGATGTCGGCAGGCAGTACGCGTTTCCGATCCGTCCCGTCAAAATCCTTGTCATAACTGACGATGTGAGCGTCCGCTTGTTCGGCTGCCACATATTGATAGGCATCGTCAAAATCCAAACCGAACCGTTTCATTACCGATGCAACATTGTCCATGAGCACAGGAGGTACCGTAACCAGGCTGATGGCGCCATTGATAAAGATGTCTTTGACAAAAGAGACAAGAACATCCGCGCTTCCGAGTCGTCCCAGAATAACACCAATGGAATGGAGCGTAAAATCAGACATTGCCATTCGATCTGAGGGCAGCGCGGCCAACAGTTGTCCCACTTCCTCTGAATGTTCCTGGTCAAGGAGCCTTTCCAGCCAAATGTTGGTGTCAAGAAGATATCTCATTGTATACGCCACTGCGCCGCCTGGTGCTGCAACGCTACTGATGAATAGTGCTGCCGGTGTTCTTTTAACGCGCCCGCCCAATTCTGCAGCAATCTATTCCCGGACTTTCGCTCATGTTTGTCTATGAGGAATTCAATGAAATCCTGTACTTCCGCCTGACAATCAGACGGCAAACGCTCGATGAGTTCTTCCAACGTTTTTTTTCCGACCATAGCGAACTCCTTTTGCATTGCCTCTATGCGTGTAAATTTTAACATATAACCGCATAATTCCGGAAAAATAAAAGGCCTGCGGCAAGGAGTA
>JAKLHG010000073.1 GCA_022710255.1 Candidatus Hydrogenedentota bacterium | reverse complement strand
AGCGCACCGAAATATACCGGACTGAATGTAATCAACCCCTTGGCGTGTATTTTCGCTGGGCAGATGTTGCTGGAACACTTGGGTGAAGACAAAGCCGCTGCCGCCATTGAGCAGGCTTGTGTCGATTTCCTGAACGCCGGCGTGATCAAAGGCCTTTCGGCCAAAGATATCAAGGATGCCGGAATGACGACGACCGGCATCGGCGATTGGATTGCGAACCGGGTGGCCCAGAGTTAATGTTTTTAGATTTCCCTTCCAAGTGCAAGAGGCTGTCTCAAAACCGTTTAACGCCAGGCATGTAATTCATCAGCGGTTTTCAGAACGCTGAGAGAATTTAGTCTGAGCAGTCTCTGCAACTTGAGAACGAGAGAAAAAAAACATGTTTTTCTTTCATGGTAATAATGCCGGTTGACAGCGGTTTAGGTTTATAATCCCCGTTGTCCTTTCAAAGAATCGTATAGAATCGGTCCCCGTTTCGAATGAGGCCCAGACAAGGTTTCTGCCGTTTTTGTATATAATTCAGGTTTGTCCGGTTTTGGGCAGGCGATTATGCTGATACGCGAACAACTCGAAGAGCGGGAATACGCGCTGCTTTCTCCCTTCGCTGTGAAGGCCCGTGAGAGTCAAGGCCGGGCCTCCGACGAAGAAGAAGACCCCTATCGTACAGCGTTCCAGCGGGACCGGGACCGAATTCTCCATACCAAGGCATTTCGCAGGCTCAAACGCAAGACACAGGTGTTTCTCGCTCCTGAAGGCGACCACTATCGAACACGTTTGACCCACACGCTGGAGGTGTCCCAAATCGCCAGGACCATGGCGCGGGCGTTGTTCTTAAATGAGGACCTGGTTGAGGCGATATCCTTGGGTCATGACTTGGGGCATACGCCTTTTGGTCACGCCGGCGAAACGGTTTTGAACGAACTGTACGCCCCCGGTTTCAAACATTATGAGCAAAGCCTGCGCGTGGTGGATGTTCTGGAAAAACGTCATAACGCGGATGGGCTGAATCTTACCGCGGAAGTTCGCGAGGGCATCCTGAATCATTCCAGCGGAAAAGCCTTGATTTATAGCCAGCCTGTACCAACCATGTCACAGGAAAGCCTGATTGTAAGCATCGCCGACGCCATCGCCTATATCAATCACGACGTGGACGATGCTTTGCGCGCGGGCGTCATTACTATGGCATCCCTGCCTGAAGATGCCGTTAGCATTCTGGGGTGCACCCATTCTGAGCGTATCGGAAGTATGGTTGTCGGGGTACTTGAGGGGAGCAGCAACGGTGGGATAGGCATTCTTCCGGGAATTTGTGGAGCCATGCGTATATTGAGGGATTTCCTGTATCGGCAGGTGTATCCTTGCGAGGTTATTGAGCAGGAAATACGCAAGGCGCGTGGCATGGTCCAAGACTTGTTCCTGTATCTGTTGGAACATCCCGGTGGAATCATTGAGGAACACGGGGGGGAAGAATCACTGGAACGCAGGACAGTAGATTTTGTCGCCGGCATGACCGATGAGTACGCCATGAGGCTGCACCGGCAGTTACTGCTGCCCCGGCAATGGACTTGAAGAATGCCGCCGCTCATAAACCGGGTAAAATGTCCAACGGCAGCGGGCCATCGTGATAAAGGGGTTCTCCATATTTCACCCCGATGCGGTTTCCCCAGAAACGCGCCCGGACCTCTATGCCGTCCCAAAATGCCTGCGTGGATATAAATGTGGCAGGCCCCTTATATCCGGGATTATGAAATTGCGATTTGTAAGATTGTAGAGCCCGAAGTTTTACGTCGAAGGTCTCCGAAATATCGATGATACAAGAGGGATCCCCGGCATACTCGGTGTAGGGATGAAAATAGTAGATCTGCGGCGCGCGAAAGGGTTCCTGTCCTGTTTCTATCTTGCTTAAACCTGCATAAAAATTGGCATCCCTGCTTAGGGCATGGGTTGCGGCATGATCGGGATGCCGGTCCGGTGCCATTAGCGCGATCAGAACCTTTGGCCTGTAATTACGTATGAAGGGGATGATCTGACGCTGTTGCTCGGGGGTATTGGCAAGACTGCCGTCAGGAAGGCCGACATTATCCCGCGCCGCAAGGCCCAGCGTTTCCATGGCGCATCGGGCTTCTTCCAGACGCAGGACCGCATTACCGCGGCTTCCCAGTTCTCCTTTTGTCAGGTCAAGGAGGGCAACCCGGCTTCCCCGGCGGGCGAGTTTGGCCAGAATACCGCCGCAGCCCAATTCCACATCATCGGGATGCGCGCCAATTGCAAGAATGTCCATCGCTCTTGTTTCGTCCATCACAATTCCAACTCCTGCATCGTGCCACTGCTGAAATCCAGCTCGTGAATCATGTGTTCTATCAGCGGCCACCCATGTTGAAAAAGAAAAGAGAATATGCAAATAACACGTTCCTGGGGCAGATTGAAGGGCCAGAACGCGTTAGATAGGCGCTGCAGGCGGGATTCTGCTGTTGTTCGGCGCTCCTTGTCCGCATACAGTAGTGCTCTTTCCAGTTTGTCCAGGCGGAATTGTCCATGACGGCGGTAAGCCTCCGCTACTTTATTAAGTGACCCGGAGGCGGGTGGGGCTGTCAATCTGGATACCATTATGTTCATGGCCTCTTCGACATGGGCGCGATCCTCCATGAAGGTCCTGGAAAGATTCAAGTCCCGATCCTGGTGTAAGAAACGTGTCAACAAGTCTGTCTGTGCTGCAAGGTCATCTTTGGTGATGTTGTAATACCCTAAAAGGCGGTTTAATTTGACTGTACTTATGACCGCACGCAAGCGAGGATAGACGATTGGCATGGGCAGCTCGAAAAACGAAAACAGCGGTTTCAACTGTGCCCAATAGTCAATTTCGCCGGGACCGCCCACATAAGCCACAGGGGCGAACAGGAGTTGCTGCACCACGGGTCTCAAGGCAACATTGGGTGAGAACCGCTCGGGTGAGGCATCCAGCAACGCATGCATTTCATCCACGGTATAGGACAGGCCGCAGCCACGGACCAGGTACTTCCCCTGTTGATAAGTGACATTGCGGCGGTGCCCTTCGACTTCAATGAAGAAATTGCATGCGTCAGCGTTGCGCTGAATCGGCACGTTGAATCCGAGTAAAACAAGTTTTTCCCCCTCTTTGATAAGCAGGCGGGTGCTATGCAGCGGGTTCTCAATTTCCTTACGCAAAACAGGGATGGAAGCCTTGCGGGCGGCTTCAATGGATGGTTGAAAAATCCTTAAGTCCGTGCGCGAGAACAGTCGCGCCATGACCAGGCAGAACCAATGGGAGAGGGAATGGGCTTCTTCCAGCGAATCGTGCAGAAACGAGACCACGCCGGCAGTGAGTTCAGAGTTCCAGCAGGATGATGATGCCGTATCTATCAATTCATGCACCTTGTCCGATAACGGCATGCGGTACATGGGAATATCGCCTGTATCGGCATAGGGTTCAGTGGCTTCATAGGCAAGAGAGCGGATTCCGTAACGACGGTCCAGGAAATGAGCGGTTCGTACTTCGTCAAAGTCATGATCGTCACCGGCGACCCAGAAAAGAGGAATACAGGACTTTCCCTGTTGCCGGAGCGCTTCTGCCGCCTGGATTGTCGTTATGGCTTTCAGAATCGTATACAGCGGCCCGGTAAACAGTCCGGGTTGCTGTCCGGTGATGATCAAGGGCTCCGTTCCCGTCAGAGGGCTTTTTTCGGCGCCTAGTTCTTTTTGAAACGAATGGATCCCTTCAGCAAGACCTGGTGTCCATACGCGGTTCGGGGCGGGTCCGGAAAGCAGTAGTTCCGGCGGAGTCTCGAATTGGGCGCGAATGGAGGATGCCCCGTCCTTGTAAGCCTGTGAGATAGTGTTCATGACTTTGCTTTGACGCCGCTTATAATCATCCGCGGGCTGTCGGGACCGTATGGGGCGCCGAGATAATCTCCGTGACAGGTGAAAACCCGTAAGCCCGCCTGGTGCAGCAGGGATGACAATTCCGCGAAGGTATATAGACGAACCGATTCACGAATTGTCTCAATGTGCTGGTTGTTCTTGTCCACTTCGACCTGTTTGTTGACTCGGCGCCTTTCAAAATCAATCCAACGTTTTTCTACAAATGTGTATTCATTCACGGAGCGTACGGTTTCTTTTTTAAGGGTGCGTTCCAGGTTCAGGGGATTGAGATAGTCCATGAAAAAACGGCCGCCCGTGGTCAATACGCGGGCAATTTCGCGTGCCGTCGCTGAATTGTCCGCATCCTCGTAAAAGTAACCAAAACTGGTGAAAAAACTGAAGACGACGTCAAACGCGGCGTTGAAGGGCAGCTTTCGCATGTCTGCGCGCACCAGCCGGGTGGATGGTTTCAAGCGGTCCCGCGCCATCAGAAGCAATTCGCCTGAATAATCGATACCGGTTAGTGTGGCGCCTGTTTCTTCCAGGGTGACCAGGTGTCTGCCTGTGCCGCAGCACAGGTCAAGCGCACGTTCTTCCCGTTGGAGTGCGACCGATGCGCAGGCAAATCTAGCCTCTGGAGCGGCGGTTTCAACGGTACGATGTGCATACAGGATGGGGTACAGAGAACCGAACGCGGCCGCGTACCATCTTTCCTGTTCCGAGGATTCGTTATGTCCGGATTCGCTATTCATGGAGGTTCCGAAAAAAAGCGCCGGATGTCCTTGCAGGGATAACACTATCTTTTTGCGGCAACAAGACCTGACGGATGCTTCCGCCTGCTATGGGTGCCATCGCGGGACAGGCGGAGTAGAACCTGGCGGTGTGCCGTTGGTTTTCTGAGATGACCCGAAAAACAGGCTCGCGCGCGTTCCGTATATACGGCAGGATAAAATCCGCCTTCATACTTTCAGGTCCTTTCCGGAAGGGCACTATGGCAACTATTTCCAGTCAATAAAGGCTTGGTAGATTGCCTGGACGGCTTTTCCCAGGTCCCGGTCCTCCACCCCGATGATGATATTCATTTCCGAAGAACCCTGGTTGATAACGCGGAGGTTGATGCCGGCATTGGCCATGGCGCCGGTGAGACGGGCGGCAATCCCGATGTGATGGTTCATGCCTTGGCCGACCGTTGCGATAATGGCCAGACCGGAAGTGAGGCTGAGTTCGTTTGGCGAAAGCTGCCGCTCAATTTGCTCCAATATGGCAGGCCCCTTGTTTCCCAGTTCTTTGTCATGAACGATGACCGATATCGTGTCGATGCCCGAAGGCATGTGTTCCCAACTGACGCCCATTTCTTCAAAAATGGACAAGAGCTTGCGGCCGAAGCCATGCTCTTTGTTCATGAGTGTTTTTTCGATATTGAACATGGAGAAGCCGCCACGTCCCGCAATCCCACACACAGAGGAAGTCGCGATGCGTTTTTGAACAATCATCGTCCCCGGGTTTTTCGGATCCCGTGTATTCAGTATCTGAATGGGAATCCCGGGTTCCTGAACCGGAAAGATGGCTTCATCGTGCAGTACGGTCGCTCCCATATACGACAATTCGCGCAACTCCCGATAGGTGACTTCTTCGATTCGCTTCGCATCGGGCACAATGCGGGGATCCGCCATGCAAAATCCGGATACATCCGTCCAATTCTCATACAGGCTGGATTTCGATGCGCGCGCGACAATCGCACCGGTAACATCGCTGCCCCCGCGTGAGAATGTCTGGATCGTTCCGTCCGGCAGGGCTCCATAAAATCCGGGAACGACAAAATAACCCGGGCCGTTCAACCTGGCGCCAAGCCGTTCATAGGTGGCCGGGTCAAGTTCTCCGTTTTCTTTGAACAGGATGCACTCGGCAGGGTCGACAAAAACAGCTTCCAGCACTTCCGCGAGGAGTCGTCCGTTGAGGTATTCCCCACGGGAAGCCATGTAGTCCGGCGTTTCATCCCGACCGGCGCACTGGGCAATTTCGTCCAGGCAGGCGCGAATATCGAAGGAAACCCCCAACTCATGGGCAAGACTCCCGAAACGTTCCTCAATGATGTTGCGCGGTTCGGATGCGTCCAGCCCTTGCCTTGCCATCCCATGCCATGCATAAAGGAGATCAGTGATTTTTTTATCCTCCGCATGACGTTTTCCCGGCGCCGAGGGGACAATATACCGCCGCGCGGTGTTCGATTTGATGATGGATATGGCATTGCGAATACACGACGCATCCGCAAGGGAAGAACCGCCGAATTTGCACGTGATGAACTGCATATAAAATTCTGTTCTGCTCCGCTGTTGTTTATGGTCATTTGTTATAAGACATGAAGATGAATTAAATTCCCCGCTATGGAGGATTACACACAATGCGGGTTAAAAAAACAGGTCAAGTATCTTACGCTCTATGTCATTATAGGTGACATAGAGCATCAACGCAATCAGCAGCAGTATGCCCACCTGTTGCAGGCGTTCAAGAAATTTGGTATTTAACGGCTTGCCCCGCAAGGCTTCCAAGGCATTCATCACTACCTGCCCGCCGTCAAGCACGGGCAGGGGTAACAGGTTTAGTATAAACAAATTGACGCTGATAAATGCCGTGATTTTAAAAAGCCAGTCCAGTCCGGCTCTTGCCGCTTTCGTCGTTACTTCATAAATCATCAGCGGTCCGCCAAGATCCTTGGGGCTTACGGTCCTCTGAAACAAGCCCACAATTGTTTGTACGGTGCGCTCTACCGCGAGATAACTCTGGTACGAGGCGTGTTGAATAATCCGGGAAGGGGGGACCCGCTGCAAAACTGACCTGGGGTGTAGCGCCACGCCAATGGCGCGCACTGCGGCGACCTCCACCGGGACCTTGAAACGCAGTTCTTCTTGAATCAGCCCGAAGAACTTTGCCGGGCGCAATACGGCAAGTTCAACGGTCGTGCCGGGTGCCGATTCCTCAATCTGCTGTAATTCCTTTGCCGTTACCGGCTCGCCGTTGGCCTCCAGAAGAACATCGCCCGGTTTCAGATGTGTTCGCTCTGAAACTGCTTTCGTAATCCCCAGAATGGACGCCTGGCCGTTTTCATCTTCTGGATTGCCAAAAGATATATCTCGAATTCTGCCGATGGTTTTTGGCAGCGCCTTGACGTCAAGGATCTGCCCTGCCCGCTGAATGGTTACGGATATTTCCTGATTTTCTCCGGTATCTTCGACGTATTTGATGAAGGCGGGCAGGGATACCGGCTTGCCATTAACCTCTTGTATGATGTCACCTTCCTGGAATCCGGACGCTTCAGCGGGACTGCCCGGCAAGACCTCCTGTACCAGGGCGGTTTCATAGGGCCCCACGCCGAAGCGCGCGTGCCCCGTTTCATCCAGAACTTGTGGCGTGACACGGGAAAGAAACTGAACCGTAGCGCCCGAATGGTCGGTGCGTTCCAACAGTATCTCATGGGATTTGGTGTCGCCGCCCAGTACGGCTGCAATGGCCAGGTCCGTCATATTGCTGATATCACGGCCGTTGACGCTCAGGATACGGTCCCCGATTTGCCAGCCGATGGCTGCTGGTTCCGCATCTTCCTGAAGCGCCTGATCTTTGACTGCCAAATACAACGGCGCTTCCAGTACGGGCGCGTTTTCTTCTATATCGCCCACGCGCGCTTCCACTTCCCACTCCGGGACATAACTGCCTACAAGGCCTACTATGGCATACAACAGCATGGCAAGAACCAAATTCATGAAAGGGCCGGCCAGCAAAACCCCCATTCGCTGCAACACGGGTTTTTTGTTAAACCAGCGTTCTTCAGGTATGCCCCCGTATTGCTCCTCCCGTTCCTCATCCGTCAGTGGAACGTCTTCTTGACCGGCCATCATCACAAAACCGCCCAAGGGTAGCGCCCCGACACAGTAATCAGTTTCTCCCCATTGAAACCCGAATAACCGGGGCGGCATTCCAATACTGAACCGTTTCACATAAATACCAAAAGCTTTTGCCGCGAGGAAATGTCCCAACTCATGAAAAAAAATAAGTAGGCTTAAAACCACAACGAAAACGAGAATATTAATTAGCATTGGCGGTTATTCCATGGTTCGGGCAATGGCCCGGGCGCATTCCCGGGCTGTTCGGTCGGCTTCGAGTATCGCGTCCAGGCTATATTCGGAAGAGATATCGCAGCGTTCCAGGGTTTGGCCGACGATCTCGGCAATTGTGTTAAAGGCAATTTTCCCCACGCAAAACAGCTCCACAGCTATCTCGTTCGCAGCGTTCAGGACTGCAGGGGCCGTGCCCCCGGCTTGAGCCGCCTTGCGTGCCAGCCGCAAACACGGGAAAGCGCTGTCATCCGGCGCACTGAAGCTGAGTTTCGTTAACGATGTCACATCGAGCCTCATATCCTGAAGCGCGGGCAACCGTTCCGGAAAACTGAGCGCAAACGCAATCGGCAAGCGCATGTCGGTTTTACCCATTTGCGCGAGCAGATTTCCATCATTAAACTCGACCATGCTATGTACGATGCTTTGAGGGTGTATGACAACTTGAATCTGGTCTGATCGTAGTCCAAACAACCACATCGCTTCAATTATTTCCAGACCCTTGTTCATGAGCGTTGCGGAGTCCACGCTGATTTTACTACCCATGTTCCATGTTGGATGGCGCATGGCTTGCTCAGGGGTAATGTGGTGCAATTCCTCCAGGCTTTTATCGTAAAACGGCCCGCCAGAAGCCGTAAGATGGACACATCGCACGTCCTCTCTGCGATTACCATGCAGGCATTGAAAAATGGCACTGTGTTCACTGTCTATGGGCAATACGTGTATACCGGCATGGCGAGCCTCTTCGAGGATATATTTGCCCGCCATTACCAATGGCTCTTTGTTGGCGATGGCCACGTGATTTCCGGCGCTTATCGCGGCCAGAAGCGGGTGAAGTCCCACCGCACCGACCAGAGCGTTTACCAGCAAATCCGCAGGGCAGACAGCCACTTCTTTCAGACCTTCGAGGCCGGAAAGAATGGTACAGCCTGGATCGGAATCTCGTAAAGCCTCCGCAGCCTCCATGTGATGAAGCGCAGCCAGCGACGGATGAAATTCGAGGATTTGTTCACGGAGCAGTCCTGCGTTGCCTCGCGCCGCGAGCGCTTCAACTTTAAATGCCTGCGGGTTTCTCCGAATAACATCAAGAACATTTCTGCCGATGCTTCCGGTGGACCCCAATATGGAAATACGTTTGACCATCGCGCATATATGTCCGGGAGTTGCTATTCAAGAATCGGGTTAACGCAAGCGTCAGATCCGTTTTCGCCTGCCTCTTCCCGCAATTGATACCGCTGCGTGATAAGTTCTTTTATCTCGGTTGCCGTGGGCATTTGCAGTACCTGGACGGCAAATGCCTGGGCCTCTTTGAAGGAAATGCGGCCAATGCCGGAGCGTACCAGCGGAATGGAGACAGGGGCCATGCTCAAGGAAGAGATACCTAAACCCAGCAGCAATTCCGTATATAACGGGTCACCAGCCATTTCCCCACAAATGCTGCAGGAGATGCCCGCCGCCCGTGCGGCTTCTGCAGCGGTATGAATCATACGCAAAACCGCAGGATGGGTGGGTTGATATAAATGGGCAATCTTTTCGTTTACGCGGTCAACCGCCAGCAAGTATTGAATCAGGTCATTTGTGCCCAGACTGAAGAAATCACATTCCTCAGCCAGGAGGTCGGCAAGGGCTACTGCGGACGGCACTTCAATCATCGACCCGACTTGAATGGTTGGATTATACTCGATGTTTTTCTGGTCAAGCTCAAGTCGTACCTCGTTTACGATGGTTTTTACCTGACGGAGTTCTTCAATACCGCTAATCATGGGAAACATGATTCGCAAATTACCGTGGATGCTGGCTCGCAACATGGCCCGAAGCTGGGTCTTGAAAATATCGGGCCGGGCCAGGCAGAAGCGGACCGCGCGCCAGCCCAGTTGTGGATTGTCTTCTTTAAGCATCTGAAGGTGAGCGATAAATTTGTCACCGCCGATATCAATGGTGCGCAGGGTAACGGGCAGGGGAGCAAGAGAGCGTACCACATGGGCATAAGACTCATATTGCTCTTCTTCATTGGGAAGGGTATCCCGGTTGATGAACAGATACTCTGTGCGATACAGACCTATTCCGTGGGCGTTTACCCGCAGGCTGTGTTCAATTTCAAAAGGCAGCTCAATATTGGCACAGAGTTCCACTTCCACGCCATCGGAGGTTAATGCAGGTCCTTTGACGCTGGTTTTAAGCAGTTTTCTTTGTCGTAATGCCAGCGTATGCCGCGCCTTTTCATAGCGGGCTATAGTCGCCGCCTCTGGATTAACAATGACCTGTCCTGCGGTGCCGTCAACGATGACGGTCGCGCCGGCGGGAACGGTTTCAAACACATTCGGAATGCCGACTACCGCGGGAATTTCCAAGGCACGCGCCAGAATGGCTGAATGGCTGGTAACACTGCCCGCCTCCACCGCGAGCCCGATGGCTTTGGTAATATCCATCGAGGCCGTGTCCGACGGGGTCAGGTCTCGAGCAATGATAACGCTGGCGCGTTCCAAGTGGCGTAAGTTGGGGCGCTCGGCTGCGAGAAGATGGCGCAGAAGACGGTCAACGACATCCAACATATCCGCCGTCCTCTCACGGAAACGCGGATCATCTATTTGGCTCATGGCCTGAACATAGCGTTTGGCGAGATTATGGAGGATAAATTCGACATTATATTGCTCTATCTCAAGTTGATGTGCGATATCTTCACGAAGCGCAACATCATCCAGAATCATTATGTGGGCGCGGAATATTTCCGCATGTGTTTTACCCAGGCCTTCGACGGTATGGTTGTAAATGGAGTTTAAGTCGCTGCGTGTCGCTTCGATCGCCTCATTGAGGCGTCTTTGTTCCGCGGCCAGATCCGTAATGGTATACTGTGGCACATCATACGCGTCATGGGAAAACCTTAGTGCCGCCGCCAGTGCAATCCCCGGCGATACGCCGATCCCTTGTAGGTATGTTTCCAATAAACCATCTCCGGTTGTTTAAGATAATAGTGTGATGCACACAAGCGTTTGAACCATCCGGTATTAAGGACCACGCTGTCTGGCAGCGCCCTTTTCATCGCAGGAAGATACACTTGCCGTTTACAGGGGAACTTCCTTGATTGCTTCCAATGCTGCCGACGCATCGGCCCCCTTGCAGATTACTTCAAGGCGGCTTTCAAAGGGCGCATTTAAACTTAATACTCCTAAGAGGCTTTTTCCGTTTACCTGGTACCCGTTGTTGTTTATGAAAATCTCGCATTCGAATTTAGACGCGCACTCCGCCAGTTGCGAGGATGGCCGAACATGCAGTCCCAAGGGATCCTTGATTTCGATTTCACCCCTCGCCTCTTCACGGTATCGCAAAACGGTTTGCGGTTCAGGGTCCAGAATGACGAGGCCTTTGACACAGTCAAGTACTGCGCTGGAACCATCGGTTACCTGTTCCACAATATCCGCCACGTCTATGACGGCGGGTATTTCCAAGGCATGCGCCATAACGGACGGGCAGCAAGACATACCCCCCGCCTCCGTAATCAGGCCTGTAGCGTTTTCCAGAACAGGGAAGGCCATGTCCGAGGGCGACAGACTACGGGCTACAATAATCCTGCCCGTGGCGTCAGGATTGGTATTGCCCGTAGCGAGTTTCAAGTGACGCAAAATGTGGTCAATAAC
>JAKLHG010000729.1 GCA_022710255.1 Candidatus Hydrogenedentota bacterium | reverse complement strand
CTACTGGCACACCTTCAAGAGCGGGGGCGCCGACATGTTCGGAGTACCCACCATGACCCGTTCCTACAACCAGGGCGACAGTCCCCTCAAAATAGCGGAGCAGACCCTGGAAGCGGCTTTCGAGTTCTTTACGAAACTGGGCGTGCGTTATTGGGCCTTCCATGACACGGATGTGGCCCCGGAAGGCGCGACCCTGTCGGAAACGAACAAAAACCTGGACCACATCGTCAGACTCGCCAAAAAAATGCAGCAGGACACGGGTATCCGCCTGCTGTGGGGCACCTGCAATCTTTTCTCCCATCCGCGGTTCATGTCCGGTGCGGCAACAAATCCCTCTCCCGATGTCTTCGCCTTTGCGGCGACCAAGGTGAAGAAAGCCCTGGAAGTGACCAAATACCTGGACGGGGGGGGCTATGTGTTCTGGGGCGGGCGCGAAGGCTATGAAACGCTGCTGAATACGGACATGGGCCGGGAACTGGATCACCTTGGCCTGTTTTTAACTATGGCGGTGGACTATGCCAAGAAGATCAAATTCAAAGGCCAGTTTTATATCGAGCCCAAGCCAAAGGAACCGACCAAGCACCAGTACGATTTCGACGCGGCCAGCTGTTACGCCTTCCTGCAACGGTATAAACTTGACAAGATTTTCAAGATGAACCTGGAGGCGAACCATGCCACGCTGGCCGGACACACGCTCATGCATGAGATTGAATTCGCAGCCGCCAACGGCATCTTCGGTTCCGTGGACGCGAACCGGGGCGATATGCTGCTGGGTTGGGACACGGATCAGTTCCCGACGGACCTGTACGACACCACGCTGACCATGTATTCCATCCTGAAGGCGGGGGGATTCACCACGGGCGGGTTGAACTTCGACGCCCATATCCGCCGCCAGTCCGTAGATCCGATTGACCTGTTCCATGCCCATATCGGCGCCATGGACTGTTTCGCCCGGGGCCTGAAAATCGCCGCAAAACTGCATAAGGACAAAGCCTTCGCGAAATTCATCAAGCAGCGATATAGCGGGTGGGACACCGGCCTCGGCAAACAAATCGAACAAGGCAAAGCCGGTTTTGAGGAACTTGAGGCGTATACCTTCAAGAAGGGCGAACCGAAACTGGTCAGCGGCAGGCAGGAAATGCTGGAAAACCTGTTGAACGATTACCTCTGCTGAACATAAGCATGTTGTAACAACAAACAAAGGCGGACATCCCGAACAAGGAGGTTCGCCTCTTTCATTCTTGTTGCCCGACACCCCGTCAGACTCTGGAATGGCTGTCATATAGGCGGTACCGTTGATTCAAGTGAAAGCGCAAGCATGGCTTGCGCACTCTAAAACGTTCGTAACGCCGGGGTGCGGGCAGCCAATGCATTGGAAACGATTCCCTCATGGCCCGGATACATTGCCGTGGTGCTAAAGCGCCTTCGGAGAGATGGTATAATGGTTCCAGGTATGCGAAGCGGCACGGACACCATGCCCACCGAAACAGAGGCCCTGACTCCCGGGCATCAAAAACCATGGGCATGATGCGTCTGCCGGATTTGAATACGCCGTCTGTTACGCATTTGAGAGCGTTCGGGGCGCGACCGGCGCCCTCATGTAAGGCAAGTCCGTGACTTCCAGAGTCCAGTACCGGACGAAACAGTTTGAAATTGCACATCCACCGGAGAGTGCATCCCAGTTTAAGGAGTACCTATGAAGCGGCATTTTTTTTGCCTGACATTTCTTGTGACCGTTTCCTTGAATGCAAATGGGGAAGCGACCTTTGACGCCTCCATCACGCCCGGTGCGACTGAATCCGGGCCGCGCATCGAATTTCATCAGCGGGTGGAAGGGGAAGAAGAACCCCCGCTGCTGGCGCCCGCGTATGAGTTGATGACACAGCCGTGCATGGGGTGGCGTTTCCAGGCGGGGGTAACCCTGTACAACGCGGATGCGGACCGTGAATTAATGCTATTGACCTCGTCCGCGGAACTGGGCGGCGCTTTACTGGTAATCATCGCCTTGGAAAACA
>JAKLHG010000728.1 GCA_022710255.1 Candidatus Hydrogenedentota bacterium | reverse complement strand
GACGCCGCAATCAGATTCGGTTATGCCTCGGTATCATGAAATGGATACCATCTTAACTGATAATGAAAATCCGTGTTATAAGAATTTGTTGGGCAAAGACGTTCCCGGAAAGTCCGGGGAAAAAAGCGGCGCGTTCCAAAAAGCCCGTGTAAACCGGGCTGGCCGGAGTTTCTTTTCGGAACGACAGGGATTGCATGCAGATTATCATTCAAAACGATCGCGAAGCGGCAGTCGCACTTACTGCCGCGCTCATCGCGGACCAATTGCACCATAAGCCTAATTCCGTGCTGGGCCTGGCCACGGGCCGCACCATGGAAGGTTTATACGCCAGGCTGGCGGAGATGCACAGGAGTGAAGGTCTGGACTTCTCTCTGGCGGTGACCTTCAACCTGGATGAGTATTATGGCCTCCCGCCCACCCACCCGAATTCCTACCGCTACTACATGAATCAGCACCTTTTCAACAGGGTGAATATTGACTTGCGGAATACCCATTTGCCCCGCGGCACAGCGGCGAATCCCCAGGAAGAAGCCCGGCGCTATGAACTGCTGATAAAGGACGCCGGCGGTATTGATTTGCAGGTGTTGAGTATCGGCGAATCGGGCCATATCGGATTCAACGAGCCCCTTTCGGCCATGTTTTCAAGGACACGGCTCAAGGCCCTTACCGCTAAAACGGTGGAACAGAACTCGCCGCTGTTTGAAACTCCGGAATCCATGCCGCGTTTTGCCTTCACCATGGGTGTAGGCACCATTCTGGAGGCGGCCCGTTGCCTGATGCTGGTCACCGGACCTGAAAAGGCGGATATCATCGCCCGGGCGACTGAAGGCCCCGTCACCTCCATGATAAGCGCCAGCGCGTTGCAGCTGCACCCCGACTGCACCGTTATCACGGATGCGGTTGCCGGCGCGAAACTGGAACAACAGGAGTATTACCATTGGATTTATGAACATGACCCGCAATGGGAACCTTACCGAACGCTGTTCCCGCGATAGTCATCGCCTCGCGTTAGCGCAAACCGTTTGAAAGGAGAATCTCATGACAACCATTCGCATCACAACGGTTCAATTCCAAGTTTCACCGAGCAAAAAGGAGAATCTGCCGCGCATTCTGGAGTACATACGTCAAGGCGACTGTGATTTCATGCTTTTCCCGGAAATGAGCCTTACGGGGTATCACGGGGATTTTAATGAAGAACGGACCCGCCAAGCCTGGAAACAGATCGCCGCAGCCTGCAGGCAGAGCTACGTGACAGCCATCATCGGCACCGGCGCCGTACTCGAGGAGGGCCAGCGCTGCATCCAGTCCCGCATCTACAGTGGAGAAGGGCAACTCATCGGCACTCATGAAAAAATCGTCGCCACGGAAAATGATCGGAAATGGTGCCGTCCCGGGGAAGAACTGCGCGTGTTCGAACACAAGGGATTAACCTTCGGCTGCCTGATAGGCAACGACCTCTGGGTAACCCCCGGTTACGGCCCGTATCCGGACCCGCGTCTCAGCTGCCAGTTAGCCCGGAAAGGGGCTCGCCTTGTATTTCACAGCAACCACTCGGGATACAACCAGATCTATACGGCCTTTCATGAGTCCAACCTGGCCCTTCGCGCGCGGGAGGGGGCGCTGCACATAGTGACGTCCAATGCCGCATCTGACTCGGCGCCCGTAAACGCCTCGTCAGGAATGATGTCGCCTGAAGGCGTCTGGCTGACCCAGTGTCCCCGTATCGGCGAACACAAATGCACCCTGGACATCGAGATTGACAAGGAATAGCGTCAACGTTATTTACAGGATGGCCGTCACTTCAATGTCGCCTTCTTGAGGCGTACCAGAGGCTAAAGACCAGGTTTCAATGCGCATGGTGCGGCGGAGATCGTCCGAAACGGCCTCAATGGCCTGCTGCCAGCCGGGAGTGCAGACGACTATCACCTCCTTGACGGGCGCGGCCATGCTGAGGCTGGCGTCCGCCTTGGCCCGGCGCACCTGTTCCACAATCCTGACCGCGGCCTGCCAGGTAAC
>JAKLHG010000727.1 GCA_022710255.1 Candidatus Hydrogenedentota bacterium | reverse complement strand
AACCGACGCACGGCGGGGGAGATTCACCGCAGAGGACACAGAGGGCGCAGGGAGCGAAACGGCGAAGCGGCGAGCCGGCGGAGCGGCGGGGGGGAATTCACCGCAGAGATGCAGAGGCGCGGAGGGGGAAAGGGCACGCCAAGGCGCGAAGGCGCCAAGCACTTCTTTTTGTCAATGGAAAGCCGAGAGGAGAAACGGTGGGGAGGCCAGTTGTGCCGCGACCGGTAGCGGCCAATCCGGATTCTCATCGAGAACAAGCTGGACGCCGCGTTCCAGCCGCAGCAGGCGGAACGATATCGGACGCGCGGCGACGCGTACCTTCAAAACGGCGAGTGCGACCGCTGGGTGAACGTCCTGCTGGCGCCGAGGGAATGCAATCCCTTCGGATTCCCTTCCGGTGGCGGATGCGATCGGTTGCCACACCGGCGGGAACATCCACCGCGAGCGGGAACGATCAAGGCAGATATCGCTCCATGAATTCCCGTGGTTTCATGATTTGAATTCCCTGGAAACCGGAGACGGCCAGTAGATGTCGATCGCCGCTGACGAGTGCGGCACATCGGCTCGCCAGGGCGCAGGCAATGAACTTGTCATCATCCGGGTCCGCGCATACCTGCCGGGGCAAATTCGGACACGCATAAATCTCCGCCTTGACCGTAACCAGTTCCAAAATTGGTTGCAGGCTGATCTCCGGGAAGCGCGCCGACAGAACTTCGCCAGTCCGCTCATACTCTTCAAGGATTTCCGGTGACACGGCCAACTGGAATGTGCCGTTCCACCAGGCCTTCAGAATCCGGGAGGACGGCCCCTTGAAAAAAATCCCGGAAACGAAGACGTTCGTGTCGAGGACGACCTTCACTGGCGCCCCCGGACTTTGGCGACGGCCGCGGAAATGTCCGCTCGTTTCAAACCGGACGCCTTCGCCTGTTTTCGGGCTTCGGCGACCAGTCTTGCGAATTCCTCTTTGGCCGGCGGAGCGATGGACTTCAGGATGACCACATCGTTTTCGCCCACCACCACGAACTGGGCACCGGCCTTCAGTTTCAGCCGCTGGCGGATCTCTTCCGGGATGACGACCTGTCCCTTGGAGGACATCTTGGTTGTAGCGATTCGGGCCATGGGTTTCTCCTGACAACAAATCTTACTGGTAAGATAATACCCCCCGCGCCCGATCTCTGGCAAGCTGTTTTCCATCCCGAAGCGGAACGCTGCGTGTCCTGATTCCGCACGGCACGCGTGGTGCATCCCCAGATCCCGTCACCAGTCGGCACCTCCCGCTCGGAACGGAACCGGGGCGCCGCCCCTGGACCCCGCCGAGGGAATGTGACTGAACATGACTCCCCCAATCCATACGAATTATTAACCATTATGCAATTCAGCCGCCGATGCAGAATGGACCGGCCTTCATAAATGCTTCGGGTCGGACCCTGGCAATTAATCGAACCGGCGAAGCGGCGAGCCGGCGGAGCGGCGGGGGGGAATTCACCGCAGAGATGCAGAGGCGCGGAGGGGGAATGAGCGCGCCAAGGCGCGATACTCCGTTAGAAGTCAAAAAGATTTTTCAGCATGATGAAAAATCGGGCGCATGATCTCCTTGGCACGAGGGCGTTCGGATTGGTATGATCAGCGCGGAAGGCGGCCGCTCGAACTCCGGTCTCTTTTGGGGCACGACCCCGCACGGACCCTGAGGCGAGTGTGCCGCCTTCCGTCGTTTGGCCTCGCGCTTGGAAACGGGTGCGGCCAGGCACGTGGCTAGGGGAACCGCCGCCGCGGACGTCGGGGCCATCGCGGCACGCTGGGCCATCTCCTGCGCTTTGCCGGCGACCTGCTCCCACCGCGACGGATCAAAGGCGACGCCTTGCACCCAGCAGGCAAAGACCAGGTGCAGCAGCTTGCGCATGCCGGCCACGACCGCTTGCGCATCGGTCTTGCCGCGGGCGCGCAGGCGGGTGTACAGGGCGCCGACGGCGGGATTGCACCGGATGGCGGCCCGCACCACCGGGTAGAGGATGGCGTG
>JAKLHG010000726.1 GCA_022710255.1 Candidatus Hydrogenedentota bacterium | reverse complement strand
ACCGATAATGGGAGCGGTAACGGCGGGGTGCGCCATAACCCACGCTGCGGCCAGTGCCGCCGGCGAAACATGTCGTTCCCGCGCATACGCGACAAACCGTTCCGCAATCGAGGCATAGGCGGGATTATCATAACGTTGTCGGTACATTTCGGTTTCGGTCAGCCGTCCCGTTTCACCACGCAAATACTTTCCCGTCAACAGGCCGGCGCCGATTACATTATAGGGAAATACGGCCAGTCCCTCATGGGCGGCCATGGGCAGAAGTTCCACCTCCGCCTGGCGCTTTACCAGACTGTACATGGGCTGGATGCACACGGGACCGGCCATAGGGTTAAGCGCGGCCAACCCGACCGCCTTTTCCACCTGCCAGGCTGCGAAATTGGAAATGCCCAAATACAACACCTTACCCTGTTCGATAAGCGTGTTGACCGCACTAAGCGATTCCTCCAGCGCCACATGCTCATCCCAATGATGGAGATACAGGATTTCGACCCGGTCCGTCTGAAGCCGCTTCAGAGAACGGTCCATGGAAGCCAGAATATTTCGTCGGGACAGGCCCCGGTCGTTACGCCCACCGCCGAAAGGAAAAAATATTTTAGTCGTTAGAATAATTTCGTCCCGGTGCGGACCCAGCCAACGGCCCACAATCTCTTCCGTCACGCCCTTGTTGTAATTATGCGCGCAATCAAAGAAGTTGATTCCGCGGTCAAAGGCATCGTCCATGAGAGCCAGGGACACCTTCTCATCGGATTCGTTCCCAAAGGTCATGGTTCCCAAACACACTTCCGAAATTTCGAGGCCGGTCCGGCCCAAACGCACGAATTTCATATTCAATGGGTACTCCGTATGGGGTATCAAGTTGCATCCGCCCCTCATTGTATATATCTTACCCCTTGTAAATGCAACTATTGAAAAAGCGTCAAGGAGAGCGACATGCATGGTTTACCTTCCCGAACAGCCTTTTCGTCCGCCTACGGTTCTCTCCGGGTCCGGGGGGAACAGACCACGGAAGAAATTGCGTTCCTTGAAGACGAATTGCAGGCACTCTGGCACACTGGCGTTTTCCCCGACCGCCTATCGACACGGGAAGGCCACCGGGTACGAATTCTATCCCCGGGATGGTGGAACAAACTGTCGGGCCCCGATTTCCTGAACGCGCAGGTGGAATTCAACGGAAATCTTTGCACCGGCGATATTGAAATTCACTCGGACGCGGCGGACTGGTATGCCCACGGGCACCATAACGACCCTGCGTATGCCAACGTTATCCTGCACGTGGTTCCGGCCATCCCCCCGAAAAAAGCGAAACCGGCGGTCACGGCTGCGGGCCGGAAGATTGCAACCCTGGTCATCCCCGGAGAATTGCTCTCCAAAGACCCCGGGCGTCGTGCGGAGATTCCAGAACGCTGCGGACAGTGCTCGGCGGCGCTTTCGGGCCAAAGCGACGGGACACTGGAACATTTTCTGGACCTGGCGGGCGAATGGCGCATACTGGACAAGTCCCGGCGCATCCGGGAACGTATGGCGCGCGTCGGCACGGAACAGGCCATCTATGAAGCCTTCATGACCGCCTGCGGCTACAGCCAATATAAGAAGTCCTTTCAACTGGTGGCGGAATCTCTGCCCTATGAACGGGCACGCCAACTGGCGCAACAGGAACCGATGGCGCTTGAGGCGGCCTTCTTCCGGATCGCGGGATTATGGCCGGAGGAATGGCCCGTTGACGGCGATCCCCCCGAGCACTATCTGAGAATAACCGCGCTGCTCCGGAACGAGCTGCCGGGCCTTAAAAGCCTTGGGCTGATATGGCCCCGCTCCGTTTCCAGACCGGCCAACAGCCCGGAAAGGCGCCTTGCCGGCGCCGCCCGGTTCCTGTCGCGCACTGCAGACCGTGGGCTGGAAAAACGGCTGGACCTGGTCTGGCGTCAACCCCTCCCCCCGATTGAACGGCGCTACGCCCTGGAACGACTTTTCGGAGGAGCAACAGGTTTCTGGGCCAGCCACTTCAGTTGGCAGG
>JAKLHG010000725.1 GCA_022710255.1 Candidatus Hydrogenedentota bacterium | reverse complement strand
GCCCGCTGGCTTTGAGGCGTGTCAAAAACCTCGGTAATCCCTGTCAGCAATTCTTTAATACGGTAACCGGACCGGGGAGTACCATTGCAGCCCAGATTCATAATATCACGCCGGACCTGGGCGGGCGTAATGCCTGCGGGCACCGCCAGCTGGTGTGAAAATACCACAGTTTCACCGTCATCGCGTAATCGCATTAATATACGGCGATACAGGCTCAACCGTTCTATGGTTTTTTCCGAAGTGATCAAAGACACTAACGACCTTTGCTCCAACGCTGCATCCGCAACATACCGTTATGAAGTACGGATATCACCGGTATAAACCACGCCGCCGCTAGGTTGTTGTCAAAATACCTACCGGTAGTTATACAAAAAATTTCGAACCAACTTTCGATTCGTGAATTTAATAACGATTGCCATTAAACTATAACATACCCCCGAACGGCTTCGCAACTATTTTTGTGGATATTTTTCGTGGTTATCTTGGCTTCAGGTTTTGACCGATGTACCTTTGTCGGGTTGACGCACCGGCTACGTCGTATCCAAAACCGGTCAGGGAAACTCTATTTATGACAATATAAGATCTGTGTTCAAAGTCATGTACTCCACACGATAGGACTGGCTCAAATCCAGTTTCGCAAATTGTTCCACCTCACGATGCCATGCTTCAAGGTCCATGGTTGTAATCCGCTCGCGCACATATTGGCTGACGCGGCTATGGCGCCGGAAGAGCGGTTCCATGTTCACAATACCCGGGCCCATGATGCACCCTGACAGGCCAGCACTTCAAGCAACCGGGGCTTGCATTGTCCTGCGGATAACTCTTTAATTGCCTCGACAAATCCGCGCCGCCCGTTGTTGACAAGGATATCGTCCGCGATCAGATCGTCGGTCAGCCGTGCGGATTGTATAAGGCCCTGGCTTATGGGGAAAAGCGCGCCCAGGTCGCCGTGGGGCGGATCAAATTCGGAAGGCTGCAGGGATGCTTCCTCGATCCGCCTGGCCTGCATCATGCGCTGCGCCTCTTCAAAGGAGATGGCAACATCGACATCCTCGGGCACCGCGCTGAATGTTTCCTCTTTCTTGGCAATGCAGGGGCCGACAAACACCACTTTTATGTCCGCACCCAATTTATGATGCACAACGTGCGCTGTAGCGGTCATGGGGATACAATGGGAGCCAGCGCGTCCACGAGCGCAGGATAATACCGTTCCACGTAGTTCACAATGGCGGGGCAGGAGGTGGCGATGTAGTGGCCGTTCGTATCCTTTTCAAACAGCCGCTGATACCGGTCTGAAACGAGGTCGGCGCCGAAAGCCACTTCCATCACGTAGTCAAATCCCATTTTACGAAAGAGTCCAACGACTTTTTGGTAAGGCCAATCTATGAACGCGGCGGGGAAACTGGGGGCGATTATCGCCGCTACCCTATCTTTACCTGACAGCAGGGCATCCACTAGCGTGGTAGTGTCGTAGACCTGTTTGGCATATTGCCCGCAGACCTGTACGCAGTTGCGGCAGCCGATACAACGGGAAAACACCACGTCTGCCTGGCCCTCCCTGATGCGGATGGCCTTGACCGGGCATTCGCGTACGCAGGTGTAGCACCCCGGCACCGTTCCTTTATGGTCGTAACCAGTGGAATTTTTAACGGCTCTTTCATAGACCTAGTCGACCCCGTTCCGGTGGGAAATGACAACCTCCATGGCAGCCAGGAAGGGATTGCCGCCCCGTTTATGCCCTGCGGACTGTGACTTCCCTATTAAGACATGTATTTGCCACGTTTTACCAAGTGCCAAGCTGAGAGATAGGTCTGATCTTTCCCCGGGTCCATGGGTCAGGAAGTGACCGCAGCGTTCAACAACCTCCGGAGTTTCATGGGATGTGCCCACCGTCAAACGGTCATTTGAAGAATTAAGGGCCTACGCTTCGTCCGGGACTTCGCCCGGAAGAAGAGGCGCCTTCGGCACAACTATCTTTGTATTGTGTTACTGGGAGTGCCGGCGCTCCCGGTATTTTTAAA
>JAKLHG010000724.1 GCA_022710255.1 Candidatus Hydrogenedentota bacterium | reverse complement strand
GCCCATTCTGGCAGCGTGAACAATTTGGAGCCTTGAAGGAAAATCTGTTCGAAATTATACTTGCTTATCTGGTAGATTAGATCCGGTTCGGCACCCACTTGTTTTATGAAAGTGTCGCCGCCTGGCTTGTCACAACCGCCGACCAGTACGATATCGGCTTCATTCTCCCGTGAAAGGGTGATGGAAAACTTGGGATCTTCAAAGCCCAGTTCCGCCTTTCGCGCGGGATCTGCCACATTGGTCACAGTGAGGTTGGCAAAACGGGTCAGAAGCGTCTTCACTTCCGCTTCCTTGATTTCATTATTGAAACCGCCGCTGCTCAATACCCATTTATACGTTACTTCCGGTTCAGGCTTGGGGGCGCCCTCACCTTCGTTTTCGCCTTCCACGACCACCGGTTCGTTTTCTTTAACCTCTTCTTCACGCGTCAGTACCAACTCTTTGTCGGGATATTTAACCGCCAGTTTCGTTATCCCCTTGTCGGGCTGTTCAAGTATTTTTGTTTGCAGCCATTTTTCCGGTTTCGGCGTCGTTTCTTCGCCGGAGTCACTCAGACCCGCTTCCCTGCGCAGGTTCGTGGATTCCACATACACACGGGTGTCATCCGCTTTACGCAGGAATACAGTCCTGAAATCCGCCGATTTTCCAAACAAAACATTCATGGCGGGTGTTTCAGCATCGGAAGCATAGGCGCAAATATGGAAGGCTTCCTTGTCAGTAAGCGCGAAACTGGCCAGGCGTTCTTCCGTATCGCCTTTGGCACGAGGCTCACCCTTTAGTCCCAGGAGTTTTTCCAGAAAACCGTCGATGGTTTCCTTGTTCCCGGGCGCGTTATACAGGCTGGTGATGCGCCAGGCATCCCCGTCCCGCTCCAGCACTACTTTCGTATCCGGGCTTGCACCCGCATACATCTCAATCTTCTTGATACTGTCTTTTAGAAGGCCTTCCGGCACGAGCGTTTCAAGCCCAATCTGTTTCGCTATGGGCGCTACGGGTTTCACGTTGACTTTCTGCCAAATAACCAGGCCGACAAGAATCGCCAGAATTACTATGAACGGTAGGATTGTTTTAATCTTCATATTCGTCTTCCATCCCTGTGGTTGAGGTGCCTATTCAATGTTGCCTTTCGGCGTTCATTTATTTTCAGATTGCACCTGGTTCACCGTATAGGCGTTCCGGGCGCGACGTCTCAGGACAAAGAACCCGATGCCGACACCGGCAATTAGGAGGTTGGCAAGGCCATAGTTGGCAAGTTGCCACAGTGTCCTTTGCCGCTTCGTGGGTTTGTCGATTACGCGATCGATAGGTTTGGTGCCTCGCACATTGACCAAGTCTTCGGTAAGGGTTACCGCATCCACGCTGTTCAGAAACAGGTCGAGATTGGCCGCCTGCAGGAAATTTTTCCGGAATACTTGAGAACATCCCATAAGCACCAGTTGTCCGGGTGCCGGCGTCACGGCAGCGGCGGGAGGTTCTTCATCGTCCGTCTCGGGCGGGGGAGGCGTTCCGGGCTGCTGTTCCGGTTTGGGCCATACGGGCCGTTCCTCCCCGGCAAAAGCATCGGGGAACTGACCCCGCACCCAAACCATCAGGGGGAATGCCTTGCCGGTGGCGGGGGGCTCAAACGAACTTTGCGCAAGGGTGGCATCCTTGGCAATGGACCAGGCGGCATCACTGGTGCGCATCAGGGTATCCGCTTTCAATCCGTATTCATTCAACTTCGCATCATTGAGTTCTAGCGCCGTTCCCCACAGGTAGAGAATGGCGGCCAAGCGGCTGGTAATGGAGATATCCTGGTTCATGGAAGTGTTATTGACCAGAATATGGGTTGGCAGTTTAAACGGCTGTCCCATCAAAGCGCCGAACAGGCCACCGGACTGACTCTGAACATTAAGCGTTACATTGTTTTCGTCCATCAGAATCTCTTCGCTCACTTTCAGCCCATACTTTTCCAGCAGCGCGTTCACTTCTGGATTTTCTTCCCTGCGGGATATCCTGTTTCCGTCCCGGGTGGCCTGGTA
>JAKLHG010000723.1 GCA_022710255.1 Candidatus Hydrogenedentota bacterium | reverse complement strand
CGCGATTGATTTCATCCGCCAGGATGATGTTCCCGAAAATGGGCCCTTTTTTTGTCACAAACTCCCCGGTTTTTGGCGTGTACACCAGTGTGCCGATGAGATCCGCCGGCAGCAGGTCCGGGGTGAACTGAACGCGTTTGAACGTGCAATCCATCGCCTGGGCCAGGGTGGTCACCGCCGTCGTCTTCGCCAGGCCCGGCACGCCCTCTATCAGCACGTGTCCGTTGGCGAGGATGGCGGTCAGCAGACGGTCCACCATATAATGCTGCCCCACGATGACGCGGCCGATTTGTTCCCGAAGGCGGTTGACGATGGGGGCATGTTGCTCGACGCTGCGCCTTACCGCTTCCACATTGATAGCCATAAACAATAATCTCCTTGTTAAGGGCGCCGGACCGATTGCGCCAGACAGTGCTCCACGTCTTTGAAATCACCTTCGAGGTCATCCTCTGAAGGCCGTTGTCCGCGATAACCGGTATCTTTGATGCGCTGGTCCAACAGAGCGCACAACCGGTCATCGGGCTGTCCCGAGGCGTGCGCGGCCAGGTCACAGGCCCGGCGCAGTGTAAGGTAAAATGCGTAAAAATCACCGTCAAGACGGTGACGGCGCGCTTCATGAAGCAGCGTGCGGCTTTCTTCTTCAAAACTCGGTTCCGCCTTGCCGGGGTTTCTCCGGGAGCGCCGACGCCGACGCAGTACAAGAACGAGGCCCGCGCCCAGCAACGCTGATAGCACCAGAATGGCCGCCAGTAAATACGCGCCGGAAGTCTTTACTTTCACCGTTACAGGCTCGCCGGACAACACCCGCGCGGCAAGGTCGGGCGGCAAGGCCGCAAGCGCCTGGGTGTTTTCTTCCGTAAATTCCAGTACACGAATATCCAGTGCGGGCGTTTCATAAGTCCCCGCTTCGGAAGCGCGAAAACCCACCACCATACTGGTCTCATTCACGTCGCCCGTTCTTTTTGTTTTTACTTCGAGCAATGCCGCTTCTCCCCAGTCCAGTGTCGGCAAAGAAGGCGGTAAAACGGTACATGCCCCGGGGGGGCCTTCCCAGAAAACCCTGTATTCTACGGGAAAATATTCATCCGGGCCCACAGTGTACTTCTGCGCCCTAACGTCAAGCGATGGAGTGGAGGCACCTCCAACCGCCGCCAGGAGTGGTGCGGTTAACAGGTATAGGATATATATGAGCCGAGAGTTCATACCCATTAACAAGCACATATCATGCCAATAGGCAATGGCCGAGTTAAGTTCTTCATTAATCTCTTGTTATGAAAGAAAGGTTTATAAATGAAAGGCGCAAATCGGGTTTTGATGGTAGGGAGGGCTTTATTTTAGGAATGCCGCCCGCTGGACAGGGAAGGCTGTCCCATCTCCAGTCCGGGGAAAGCACAACGGGATAAAAATAGTCCACACCTAAACGCGTCAGGAAACTTCACTATATCGACAGATGCGTTTTCGCCTGCCAGATGTAGTCATCAAAAAAACGTTTCTTTCGCGTAATATAATAATATTATGTATTTCATTTGAAAACCATCGAGGTTGAATTTACCAAAACCTTTATGTTACACAATACGGATTGATTTTCATTACAGGAGTATATTTATTCATGCCCAAATACCGAATGGATCATGGCATAAAAGTCCGGATTGGGAGATGGTTCCCAGCTATCCTGCTGGCAGCGGTCTTCTATACCGGGCATGCTTATGCGGGGGAAGGGGTGTTTTTGCTGGGAAATGACGCCTTGCAGCTGGGGCGTGCTTCCAGCGGGGTGGCAAGCCCGCGCAGCTCCTATTGGAGTTATATGAATCCCGCGACAATGGTGGACTTGGGACGCCGTTTAGATTTGAACTGGTACACCGTCTTTTC
This sequence comes from Candidatus Hydrogenedentota bacterium, assembly GCA_022710255.1. GTDB lineage: Bacteria > Hydrogenedentota > Hydrogenedentia > Hydrogenedentales > CAITNO01 > JAAYBJ01. The sequence continues at coordinate 155 of JAKLHG010000723.1, read as the reverse complement.
CAAAGCCGAAATGAAACCCGGGGGAGTGATAGGCAATCGCTTGGATGGCACGCTGGTTTCTGACGGTATTTTCAATATTGTTTCAACGGGTTTTATCTGGCCGCTGAAGACGGGGACCCTCGGAGGCGGGATCTTTATTCCGAGCGGGGCGGGTG
>JAKLHG010000722.1 GCA_022710255.1 Candidatus Hydrogenedentota bacterium | reverse complement strand
CTCCTGAACGCGTATTTTACCTGAGCAGGGCGCAAGCATTCAATGCCTCGAAAGCGGGCTTTCGCTTACAATCCGCCCGCGAGGAGCAACAGCAGAATAAACACGCCCAAGGCGATGCGATATTTTCCAAAGGGCTTGAAACTATTCCGGCTGATATAATTCATAAACGCAGCAACCACGAGATACGCCGTCAGAAAGGCCGTAATCCCGCCCACCGCGATTAGGGCCCATTCACCCAGGCGGAGGTCCAGGCCGGTTTTAAAGGTTTTGTAGGCGGTGGCGCCGAGCATGGTCGGCACCGCCAGAAAAAAGGAAAACTCGGCCGCCGCGGGACGGCTTGCTCCGAGGATTATGGCGCCGATGATGGTGGCGGCGGAGCGCGACGTGCCGGGTATCATGGCAAGGCATTGAAAGACGCCGATGGCGAACGCCACGCCCATGCCGATGTCGGCCACGTGTTCAAAACGCGCCGCCCGCGGGGCGGATTCCAGGTAGAGCAGGGCGAGCCCCCCGGCAATAAGCGCCACCGCAATACTGAAGGGATTAAAGAACCATGCCTCAATCGTGTCGCCCAAAAGCACACCCAGCAGGGCGGCGGGATAAAAGGCGACAATAATTTTTATCCACAGCCGGCAGGTCGCCAGAAAGTCCGCATCCCGGTGAAAGGGGAAAAGGCGTTCCCGGAAATACAGCATCACGGCAAAAATCGCCGGAAGTTGAATGACGATCATGAAGGTTTCCGCGAATCCGGGGCTGCCTTTCAGAGGCAGCCACTGCTCCAGGAGAATCAGGTGACCCGTACTGCTTACGGGCAGGAATTCTGTCGCGCCTTCCACAATACCCAGGATAATTGCTTTAATCAGGATCACGGATTATGCTCCTTTGCACAAAGATGATGAGGGGTGCTGATTATACAGGAAAAAAGGTTAAGGGGGATAAGGTCATGTCCGCCAGCGCTCGACGTGTCCCGACGCTTTTTGTATCCCGACGATTCGCGCTAGTTCACCGCAGCCAGTTCGTTATAGTCTTTCTTGGGCGCGTTATCGAAATAGAAATTGTTTTCCGGGCCGAACCAGCCGACACTCCAGCGGCGGTTGCGTTCTCCGTAGGCATTTTCTTCGGGCGCCCATTCCCAGGCCTCGCTGGAAATGTGCCCGTCGCACCAGACGACGTTAACCCGCCCGAAATGGCGGAAATGCAGGGTGGGGGACAGGAAATAATCGCCGGGGCGTCCGCGCGGGTAGTCATGGGAGACCATTTTGGGCGGTTCAATGAAGCTGTATTCCAGGATATGCCCGTCCTGGGGAATAGCGGCATCAGCGAACATCAGGGTCTGCGACGGATTCGCGATGGCGATGTCCTTCATGCCCAGGCGCACGGCGCGCACGGAATCTTCCACGATGCTTAACTGGGATCCGACATAGGCCATGTTGTAGCCGTAACCGCCGGCGCCGCCTTCAAAGACGTTTTGGGCGTCCCCATGTTTCTTGAATTCGGAAAAGAGCGGGCACTCCTTCACGCGGCCGTCGGGCACATAGTCGAATATCGGGCCGTAGCGCGGGTCGAAAGGGGTGGAGGGATTGGGTGTTTCCCGACCGCCGTGCCAGCGTTTGCGTCCCCCGAAATTATCCGGATCGGCGCCGGGCAGCATGAAGTCATACATGTCCGACGCCGCGGGCAGGTAATGTCCGTTATGCTCGGCGGCGTACATGGTGTTGGCCAGGAACAACTGACGCAGGTTGTTGATACAGTGGGTATTGCTGGCGTGGGCGCGGGCACGCGACAGGGCGGGCAACAGCAGTGCGGCGAGTATGCCGATGATGGCGATGACCACGAGCAGTTCAATCAGGGTGAAGGCATTTCTCCGGCATGCATATTTCCTGAGACCGTTCATGGCGCAGGCCTCCGGATGCCGTTATGGCGTCGCAGCATCATTCCAGCGGCCAAGGGTAACAGTATCGCAAGCAATAACGCGCCTCCAAGCGGCATGGGCACGGCCTCGAAAACAAAGGAGGCAGACCCGA
>JAKLHG010000721.1 GCA_022710255.1 Candidatus Hydrogenedentota bacterium | reverse complement strand
GCACGAAGCAATCTCATCGTAAAACAGGCTTGCCGCAAACCAGATTGCGTCGTGCCTCACAATGACGATGAATAATAGTTGGATGATACGCAATCATATTCCTCTCGTACGCGAAAATCATGACAACATTTCCGCCAGAATATACGTTGATACATCGGGGTGGTTCACTCGTAATGCCCCTCCGTGAGATGTTTCCCTTGATCTGATTCATGGTACTGTGGACAATAGCGACCGGTAACGTATCCGTTCAAAGCGCTCTTTGGGCGCCCGTTCCGCCTGCCCTCGCCGCGAAGCGGTTTTAGCGCAAGGAGCAAGTCCTCAGGATGGCGGGGCGGTTTTGTGCATGTAACGCGGCAATGAATGCCAGGATAGTTATGTTTCCTGTAGAAGAACATCATGAAGAAACGGAAAGCGCCGTTCCCGCGCCGGGAAAACGGGAAACCCGGTTCCAGGAAGGGGTGCGTGGATTTGACGACACCTTGAGTGCCCTCGATGCGGGACTGGCCGGGTATCCCGAACTTCATGAGGCCATCTTTCGGAACAGCCCGGAATGGCGCCGGTTGTTTCAACATAAGATAGTGCCGCAAATGTCTCTGGATGGTTGCCTGGTCGTGGCGGTCGCCGGTGGTACCAATACGGGAAAATCCACCCTGTTTAATCTCCTGCTGCGGGAAGAGAAAAGCGCCGTCTGCAGCACCGCCGCCGCCACCAGCGCCCCGGTGCTCGCCACAGGACAGTCCCGGTACCAGGAAGCCCTTGAGAATAGACTATTCCCCGGGTTCGCGGCGTGTGCGCTGGAGCGCCCCGGCGATGCCATACAGCGGCAAATGCCGGAGGAAACCCTGTGGGTGGGCATATCATCATCCCTTTCCGATTCCCTGGTATTGCTGGACACCCCAGACGTGGATTCCATCGAACGGCGCCATTGGACGGTGGCGGATGCCATACGCGCGGCCGGTGATGTCGTCATTGCCGTGCTGACCCCTGAAAAATACAAGGATGCTCGCGTCGTTGACTTTTTCCGGCAGGCCCACGCTTCGGGCCGGAGCGTGGTGCCGGTCATGAACAAAGCCAACCCGGACAATAATTACGCGGTGGCGCGCCTGCAATTGGCCGAATTCACGCAAGACGCGGCATTGGAACAACCCGTCTGTTTCGTGCTTCCTTTCGCGCATGAAATGGAGCATGAAGCGAGATGGGAGATTGTTGCGCTCGATGAGGATATTTCCCTGATGGAATACCTGTCAACGCTGAACGTAACAGCGGTGAAACGGCGTGTATACCGGGAGACCATGGAATACGTCCTTTCCGAATCGGGACGCTTTATTGAACATCTTCTGGAGTTGCGTGAACGGATGACATCGCTGCCGGCCGCCTTTGAAAGGCGCGCGGCGGCCCTGGCCGAAAGTTATCATCCCCAACCCGGCGAAGAGATGGGCAAATTGCTCCATGAACAAATCCGGGCACAGCGCCCCAAGATGGTGCGCCGCATCGCCCGCGCCAACGACGCGGTACTTCAGAAGATACAGCCTGCGGCCGCTTTTCTTAAGCGGCGCGTCTTCGGCCTGCCCAGCCCGCGCCCCTTGCCCGAAGCGGAACGGCTTGCCCGGTTGCGCGAAGTGCAGGCCGGTCATGTCAAACGCATCGCCAACAACTTTCTCGCGCTGTTGCTCGAAAATGCCCGTGACATGGACCCCGTACCGGGCGCGCTGATACGGCCCGCCCTCAGCCGGATGGAGCAGGAGAGCATCGTGGAGGCCATCGCAAGCGAGATGCTGGGGTCCGCAGACCAGGTTTCAGAAATTTTCAAGGCGAAAACGGCCGAAACCATCACACGCTGGTGGGAAAACAATCCGGAACAGCGACGCTTTCTGTTGGAACTCGACGCCCTGATGGTGTTCGGGCCTTCCGCGATGCTCGTGATCGTGAGCGTCCTTTCCGCCGGAATCGGGGCGCCGGAGTTCATGGCCCTGGCAGGGCCCCTGGCCGGGGAATTCATAGCCCGGTTCATGGAAAGCCGCTTC
>JAKLHG010000720.1 GCA_022710255.1 Candidatus Hydrogenedentota bacterium | reverse complement strand
ATTTCCAGCAGTTGCACCATGCGCCGCCAGCTGTGCATGCCGCCCCAGCACACTTCCCCCTCCGCCACCAGAACTTCCCCAAAACTTTCCGCGATGTCGCACGCTTCCCGCAAGGTTTGGGCGATGCGCTTCTGGTTGCCTTCCGGATCTTCGGCCCACGCGGCCGGACTGACGGCGGAATCCACCCGGATGCCTCCGGTCGGGCGAATGCCCAAGTCACGCAGCTGTTGGCCGATGCCGCAGGCTTTTTTTACTTGTTCCAGAAATTTGCGCCGCCCTTCGCCAGCATCCATGGCGGAACCGCCGCCCGTGCCTTCCCATACCGGCGCCACGAGCGATCCGATCTCGAGGCCCCGTCCGGCGATATCGCCCGCAAGCGCTTTAATCCCGTCTGCGGAAATATCAATGCTGATATGCGGATCCGACAGGAACAGGTCGATGCCGTCGAACTTGACGCCGTCCACCTCGGCGGCAGCGGTCATGTCCAGCATCTTTTCCAGGCTGATGGGCGGTTCACCGCCGTCGCCCTTGCCGACCAGGCCGGGCCATGCGGCATTGTGCAGTTTCGGATAGGTATTGCTACTCATAGTTTCCAGATTCCTCCCTGGGTTAAAGTTTCACCGGCATATTGTCGTGAGCATCGGGCCCGAAATGCTTCAGCATAACGATGGGATCCGACTTGCTGGGATTGCTGATGGTAACGCCCGCCTTCGCGGCGCTTTCGGAAACGAAGTATTCATCATAGGTCAGCTGGCCATAGCGGATCAGGGCAGGCGATTCGATGGGCCAGACGCCCAGGGTTCCGTGGCCCTGCACCACATACAGGCCGTAGGCGCCGCCGTCCTTGATGGTGACCGTCGCGCCAGGCAGCACGGTCAGTTCCTTGGCGCTGAAATCTTTGGACAGGTAACAGATCCATTTTTCCTCGTACCCGGCGTCGCGCATCTCTTCCATGGGGGAAACGGGAATCGGTTTCATGAAATGCTTTTCCCGGAACAGGGGATCCACATTCTGTTCCCAGTCGATGACATCGAGCAGATACTCGTGGTTGCCCAGTTCTTCTTTGGGCGTGTCTTTCCAGAGAAGTTCCGTATCCAGTACCTGGTTATGCACCACCGACTCGTACATGGCGAACACGTCCGAGGCCTTTTGGGGCTCATAGGTGCACAGGCTGCCGGGGGCGTGCAAAACGCCCGGGGGCACGTTCCAACCGGTTCCCGGCGTCAATACATAGGCCGCGGAAAGCGCCGCAATACGGTTATCGCCCTTGTCAAATCCGCGCAAGGCTTCCAGCACCTCTTCTTTTGTCACACCGGGCGCCAGTCCGAAGAAGGTGTAGGGGAAATCGCCGCCATGGTTATTCAACTGGGGCGGGAAATAATAGGCCTCGGGTTTGCCCTTCGCGTTTACACGCGCCGCATGGGCGTCATCATGGTGGATGTGCAGCGGCAGCGCACCCTGGTTGTCAAAAAATTTCGAATACATGGGCCAACTGCCATAAACCGCCCAGAGTTTGCCGATGACCTGATCCTTCAATTCGCTGATGGCATCGCGCAGGACGATGGTTTCCGACAGGGAGCCATCCTGGAAAATAACATGGCTCAATCCTTCATTCTTGCTGGTCAACGGGCCGTTATCCGCCGGGGTTGTAGAAGAAAACCAGCGTTCATCGATGCCGCCGCGGTTACCGCCCAGCGCGTAATAGTCGTCCGGATGCAATTTAATCCGTCGCCCGGGAACGCAAAAAACACGGGGCACCCAGGTCGGCGTCAGCCGCAAGATGCCTTGGCCCTGTTCCATTGCCCGTTCCGCAATTGTCTTGATTGTGCTCATAGTAAAGGCCTTTCTTTTTTTTGTACTCAGAGGGTCCAGTCCAGAAATTATATAGTATCACTAAATGCTACACTTGGTCTCTCTGCATGGCGGCGCCGTCTTTGTCCGCCCGCTTACTTGTTCAGGTTCGCTGCGTCCAAAGCGGTTCGTACCGGGCTCGTCAGCGAAGCCGTCATTTTCACCGCAACACGAAAG
>JAKLHG010000072.1 GCA_022710255.1 Candidatus Hydrogenedentota bacterium | reverse complement strand
GCCTACCAGTTGTTCATCATGGGGGAAAACCGCTGGCGCGGCGAGAATGAATGGCCGCTGGAACGGACCCACTATACGCCTATGTACCTGCATGGCGGCGGCAAGGCAAACAGTTCACGGGGCGACGGCACGCTGTCCCTGGACCAACCGGGTGAAGAACCGTCAGACGCGTTCACCTACGACCCGGCAAATCCGGTGCCGACAGTAGGCGGCAACAACCTCGTCGGGGCGAAGGCGGGGCCCTATGACCAGTCGGAAGTGGAACGGCGCGATGACGTGCTGGTCTATACGGGCGCCGTACTTGCCGATGACTTGGAAGTGACCGGCCCGGTGACGATGGTGCTCTACGCCGCATCCACCGCGCCCGACACGGACTTTACCGCCAAGCTCGTGGATGTGCATCCCGACGGCCGGGCATTCAACCTCTGCGACGGCATTCTCCGCGCCCGGTGCCGCAAAGGCCCCGAAGCGGCGGAACCGCTCACGCCGGGCGCTGTTGAAAAGTACGAAATTGACCTCTGGGTGACGAGCAACCTGTTCAAGGCGGGACACCAAGTGCGCGTGGAAATCTCCAGCAGTGATTTCCCTCGCTTCGACCGGAATCCGAACAGCGGCCTGCCCTTTGGCACGGACACGGAGCTCCACCCGGCGACCCAGACCGTGTATCATACGGCGCAGCACCCATCACATATCCTGCTACCGGTGATTCCGCGGTAAGGCTTTGTTCAAAGTGAAGACAGGCATCAGTGATGGGAAACGGCGCTGATAAGAATAATAAAAAGGACTAAAAGGACGTAAGGGACTGAAAGGACTCAAAAATTACGTCCTGCCCTTTTTGTCGTTGGCTTTACAACACGATTTCTAAGCACAACCAAAGATGATGCCGCGCAGTCAAAGTAACACACGACAGGAACCAAAATGGAAGTCATTCCGATACTGAAGGAACACGCCGAGGCCGCCGGCCATGCCCTTGCCCGGGCCTTTATGGACGACCCAGTCGATTCATATATATTGCCCGACCCTGCGCGGCGTGAGAAGCTGCTCCACTATGCGTTCCCACGCTGGGTATGGGGCACCGCCCGGCGGGGTCATGCCTACACGACTTCGGATTTTGCCGGGGCCGCCTTGTGGCGCTCGCCGGAATTAAGTGTCTGGATATGGGTCTGGGACCAGTTTGTCGCCGGGCTCTGGCAGGCACCGTTCTTGTTGTATCCAAAGGAGCTGCTGCGGCTGCGCCAAGTACACACCGAAGCCATGAACCGGATGCGCGCGAGCATAACTTCCCCCCATTGGGTGCTGGACGTGCTGGGGGTGTCACCGGACCGGCAGGGCGAAGGGATATCCCGAAAACTGCTGGAACCGGCCCTGGCCCGTGCAGACGCCGAAAGGCTCCCCTGTTACCTCATTACTAACAAGGAAAAAAATATCGCCATTTACGGCCGCTTTGGGTTTCAAGTCATTAAAAAAGGATTAATGTCCGGCACCGAGGTCATGTTTTATGAACTGCGTCGGCCGGCGCTTCTGAACAAATAATAAGGCAGAAAGGTGTATACGGATGGAAACAATGGCTGATTTTGCGGAAAAGGATTTGTCTATTGAACGTTCCGGCGGCACCCTGGTCCGGCGGAAAGGCATCTATATCGCCCATCTCCGTGGAAGCCAGGAGGCCATGGGACGCCAGCATGGCGAACTGGCGTCCGCCGCCTGCGGTGATGTGGTACCCCAATATATGAACCGGATGCTCCGAAAACTGGTGTTTCATACCGCCGGCGGCGCAGCAGGCCCCGTGGCAGGGCTAATCTCCTCCTTTTTTCACTGGCGCAATCGCAGCCAGATCAGCGAGGGGTGGCATATCCACCTGGGCGCCCTGGCCCGGGCCTACGGCCTGAAGCCTAAAGACGCCGAACGACTTTTTATCATGCCCGACCTCTTTCATGTCCTGGCGGGAGCAAGCTTTACAACGCTGACACCCGCGTGCTCCTGTTTCTTCGCCCGAGGCAACGCCACCCGCGACGGCAAGGTGATAATCGGCCGCAACTTTGACTTTTTCGGACGCGGCGTCTGGAATACCAATAATGCCCTCCTCGTCATGCATCCGGAAGGCGGGCAGCGCCACTGCTGGATCGGGTCGCTGGGCGTTCCCGGCAGCGGGCAGGGGTTTAATGAGAGCGGCCTGTTTGTCGGCATGCACTCGAAATTTACCCGCGATCTAAGCACAAAAGGCACCCCGATTTTTCAGATAGCCAGCGATGTTCTGGCGGAATGCACGAATCTGGAGGAGGCTACCAATCGCATCCTGAAAACACGGCGCCTGTGCGGCCTTTCCCTGTTCGTAGTGGACACGCGGGCAAAGGATGCCGCTATCGTGGGGTTCTCGGCCCGTCATGCCGAAGTCGTACGTCCCGAGGAGGACACCCTGGTGCGCACGAATCACTATGTCACCAAAGACATGCAGTCACGGGAAGTGGGCCCCCACCCGTTTCAGGAGAACACGCATGGCCGTTTCCAGCGACTCACCGAACTGCTGGAAGAGAAACGGGGCAACCTTTCCCCGGAGGACGGCCCCGTACTGCTGGGCGACTGCATAGACCCCTTCGAAGGGCGCAAACGTGTCACGGGAAGCATCGTCGCCGCGATGAACAATGTGCAGAGCGTTGTACTGAGCCCCGAAGATGATGCCCTGTGGATGGCGCACGGGGATTATCCCGTCTGCCTGAATGACCGGTTCCGCGGCTTCCGTATCTCCGCCCTGTGGGAGGGCGATGAAAACCGGTATGATATCGATGACTTGCCCGGCGGCGGTCAACTCGATGCCACCGAGCGCGCCGCCCTGTATGAGTATGAAGAGGCCTGGTCGGCCTATCTTGACCAATTGGATACGAGCAAGGCCGTTTACCACCTGCTATGCGCCACGGAACTGCTGCCGGGCGAGCCAATTTTCCCGCGCATGGCCGGTCTGCTGCTGTTAAAGGAAAAACTGTATGCACGGGCGCTGCCCCTGCTGCTGCAGAACACGGAGTATGACTACCGTGATCCCGTGATGCATGCGGAAGCCCACGTATGGGCAGGACGTTGTCTGGATCTTCTGGGACACCAGGATGAAGCGCTCAAGCACTATGACATCGCCGCAGGCCTTGACGCGCCACCCGTATCCAAGGCAGCCGAACGGCATCGGAACAAGCCCTTCAAAGCCTGGCAACTTCTGAATATATCTCCGGAATTTATCGTAGGCACCGCGTTGGCGAAGTTTTGAGCCCCGCCGCCTACGAACGGCAATGGCGATTCTCATCGGCGCGAATGGAAGCCTTTGTTCTTGCATGTTCTTTTGTAACAAACCTGTGGTTGTATCCGAGTCCGGGTACAGGTTGAATTTAAACAGGAGGTTGTCATGAGAAAAAAAGTATATTACGGCGCCGCCGTTATCCTTGTTGCTTCCGGTTTCCTGGCTGCGGCGGAAAATCCATTCCTGGGCCGCTGGGCCCTGACACCGGCAAGCGGGGGCGCCGGTTGGCTGGAGGTGCGCCAGGAGCCCGGCTATTTCGACGGCGCCCTCTTGTGGATGGGCGGCAGTCCCGAATTGCTTACCAGCATTTACTTTGACGGGGACACGCTCCACGCACTGCGGGTGCGCATGGATGATATCCGGGACGCATCCGGCGCGGTAATCCGCAAACAGGCCCATCCCATTACCATAACGGCAAGCGTAAGCGGGGACATTATGAACGGCGTATTCGCGGAACCTTCCTCGGACAGCGCCAGCGTGTTCAAGCAGGAGTTCAGCGGGCAACGCATCCCCGCCCTTCCCCCGGCGCCCGACTTGTCCACAGTACGACTCGGAGAAGCCATATCGCTGTTCAATGGACGCGACCTGGACGGATGGTCCGTGTTCGGCGGCGCCCGCTGGGCATCATTGAAGGACGTGAACAAACCCGGCAGCGAACTGCAGGGCTGGACCCCGACGGAGAAGAATGTCGCCAACGGGTGGTCGGTACGGGACGGGATGCTGGTAAACGATCCCGTACAGCAGGAGGGACAGCCGCATATTGCCTATGGGAACCTGGTAACAGACGGCGCTTGGGAGGACTTTAACCTGACGCTGGAAGTCAACGTGCCGCCGGACGGCAACAGCGGCATTTACCTGCGCGGCATTTATGAGGTGCAGGTTGTTGACAGTTTTGGAAAAGCGCCGGATTGCCACACTATGGGGGCTATCTACGGGCGTATTGAGCCGATCGTGTCCGCAGAGAAACCCGCGGGAGAATGGCAAACGTTGGATATCACGCTGGCGGACCGCCATGTTACGGTTAAACTGAACGGACAGCTTATCGTGGACAATCAGCCTTTGGCGGGCTGTACCGGCGGCGCATTGTGGTCAGATGAGAGTCGCGCCGGGCCTGTCTATCTCCAAGGCGACCATACGGCGGTACAGTATAGGAATATCGTTCTGCGGCCCCTATCCCGGTAATCGTTCTTTTTATATCCTTCGTTCGGTATGGGAGCCGGGGGGCCTGTTCTTTGTGGTTTTGTGTCCCGCAAACCAATCAGTTACCATACCCTCATGTTGCCGTTATCTCTTGTCCGCCGGAAGGGCAAGAGGCTGTAAACAAGGCAATATTTTACGCACTATCCCGAATCCGGGACGCAAAGGCGGGTATTATGAAGAACACCACGGGAATTCTCCTGGCCGGGGTGCTGTCATGTGTTATGGCAGGCGCGGCGCCCGATATCCTGATAGAAGATTTTGAGAAGGCCGACTACGGCGCCTGGCAGGTGGAGGGTACCGCCTTCGGACCCGGGCCGGCCGAGGGGACGCTGCCCGACCAGATGCGGGTGGAGGGATTCCGGGGGAAGCGGCTGGTCAACAGTTATTTTGGCGGGGACAGCACTGTCGGAAGCCTGACCTCACCCCCCTTCAAGGTGGAACGTCCTTATATCAATTTTTTAATTGGCGGCGGCGGCCATGGCATCAGCACTTCCGTGGCGTTATTGTACGGAGGCGAACCCGTGCGGGTATCTTCCGGACCAAATACGGAGCCGGGCGGCCGGGAACAACTGAAATGGACCCATTGGGAGGTAAGCGAATTCATGGACAAGGAAGTGCAGATACAGATGAATGACCAGCAGACCGGCACGTGGGGCCACATCAACGCCGACCACTTTGTGCAGAGCGACCAGCCATACGTTTCAGAGAAAACGCGGGCCATTGAAGTCCGGCAACGGTATCTCAACCTGCCGGTCAAGAACGGTGCGCCCAAAAAATGGATTCGCCTGCTTCAAGGCGGCGAAATTCTGCGGGAGTTCGAGATGGAACTGGCCCCGGCGGAACCGGATTTCTGGGTATTTCTGGACCTTGCGCCTTTCGCGGGAAAGACCCTGACGCTTTGGACGGACGAGATTGAACATGACAACAAAGGCTTTGAGGCCATCGAGCAATCGGATACGATTCGCGGCAGCGAAACCATGTACCGCGAGCAATACCGTCCTCAGTTTCACTTTTCCTCTAAACGAGGCTGGAACAACGACCCGAACGGGCTGGTCTATTACAAGGGCGAGTATCACCTGTTTTATCAGCACAATCCTTATGGGTGGAACTGGGGGAACATGACCTGGGGCCACGCCGTGAGCAAAGATTTGGTCCACTGGGAAGAACTGGGCGACGCAATTCATCCGGATGCCCTCGGCACCATCTTTTCCGGTTCGGCCGTGGTGGATGAACAGAATACCGCCGGTTTCCAGCAGGGGGAAGAAAAGACGCTTGTGGCCGCTTATACCTACGCGGGAGATACCAACCACTGGTCGGAAGGACAAAAATTCACCCAGGCCATCGCTTACAGTAATGATCGGGGCCGCACCTGGACGAAATATGACGGAAACCCGGTGCTGGGACACATTGTCGGCGGCAACCGCGATCCCAAGGTCATCTGGCATGAACCTTCGAAACACTGGGTCATGGTACTGTTTCTTGACGAACACCGCATGGGCATTTTTACCTCAACAGACCTGAAAACCTGGGAACAGCAGAGTGAATTGGAAAGCTTCTTTGAATGCCCGGAACTGTTTCAACTGTCCTTGGACGGCAACACCGGCGACATGAAATGGATTTTATACGGCGCTTCGGGGGATTATTTCATCGGGGCGTTTGACGGTAAAACCTACACGCCCGACGGGAACGCCCTCCCGTTCAATTACGGAAATTGTTTTTACGCTTCCCAGACTTTCAGTAATATTCCCGGGGAGGATGGACGCCGCATTCAGATTGCCTGGGGTTCGGCCGGGCATGCCGACATGCCGTTTAACCAGATGATGAATTTCCCGGTGGAACTTACCCTAAAGACGACGGGAGAAGGACCGCGCCTGTTTGCCTGGCCCGTTCGGGAAATTGAATCCTTGTATCGAAACACACAGTCCTACACGCCCTTTGAATTGCCGGGCATATCCCACTCATTTGAATGTGGCGGAAACGGTTTGTTGGACATCATGGTTGTTTTTGAAAACAGCGATGCCGTTGAGTTCGGCCTTACTGTGTGCGGCATCACGGTCTCTTATCATCCTGAAGCCGGGGAACTGCGCTGTAAGGACAAGGCTGCGCCTCTGGCGCCTGAAGAGGGCAAGATACAGATGCGATTGCTGGTGGACCGCCTTTCGGTTGAAATATTCGCGAACAAGGGTCGCGTTTACATGCCCATGAAGCACGTTCAGGAAAACGCTGACGGAGGCCTGGAAGTGTTTGCAAAAGGCGGCAAGGCTGTCATCGCCGGACTCACCGTCAACGAACTCGCTTCCGCCTGGGAAACAGATAAATAGGGAAAATAAAACCTTTGACGCCATCAACCCGTATCGCGGCCGGAACACAAAAGACTTCGGGGTGCTTCCTTTTCGCCATACCTGCGCTGGAGTTCCCTGGTGGCGGCACCAGGCAGGCAACCTGAGACGGGCGTCTATTATCGTCTGCATGCACCGACTAAAGCAGGTGCCCCTGCGCTTTGTCGGGGCAAAATGCACCGTGCGCGGGCGACTGGGGCGCACCGTTAGATGTTCCATTTTTGTTCTGAACGTGCTTACCACTTACAATAAGGAACACTATTTCCGGAGTGCAAGAGACTTGACTATATGAGCAGGAGGCGGAAAATAATAGGGGCAGTTGCCTTCCTGGCGGCGGCAGTTGGCATAACAGCGGGTTGTGCTTTCTGGCACTGGGCGCCTTTTCATGGCCCAACAACACCCCCGGAAGCGATACGTTCCTTTGCCACGTTGCAGCGGCGCATGGAAACGCTGGTCGCCGATTCCAACGCCTTGACAATTCGCGCTCTTGGGGAGGTTTCCTATGACGGGGCATCCTGGCCGGTGCTCATGCTATCGCGGGCGCCTGGCGGACAGGTCCACACGCGGGCGTTGTTGACCGGCGGCATACATGGCAATGAACCGGCGGGAACGGAATGCCTGCTGCAGTTTGCGGAGGTATTGTCGCGGGAGGCGTCTTTATACCCGGGTGTCGCTTTTGACATTATCCCTGTGGTCAATCCCTGGGGCTGGGTGCATGGACGGCGGCGTAACGGAGACAATTGCGACCTGAACCGGGAATTCAACACCTTCAAGGCGCGGGAATCCCGCCTGATGCGGGAGGTATGCAAAGACAAGAAGTATGACATCATGGTTGACCTGCATGAAGACAGTCATGCCAATGGGTTTTACCTCTACCGGCTGGCCAATCCCGACACGGAATGTTGCCGGGCCATGATTGAAAGCGTACAGGCAGGGGGATATCCCATCCATGACGGCCGCGTGATGAAAATCTTTCGGGCCCGTAATGGTATCATTAATTGCGCCCTGTGGTCGCTGCGGCTTGCGCGGGTTACCCGCCAACTCAGTTTGAGTAACTATTTCCGGCTGGAAGGCTGCCCCCGGACGTTTCTCTTCGAATCCCCCCGGCAACTGGAAGGGAAAGCGCGGGTGGACGTTCATCGTCTGGCATTGGAAGCGCTGTTGGAAAGGGAAACGTCAGAATAGCATCAGGTATACTTGCCTGTAATGAAGACAAGATTGATATCATTTAAACGAACATTACAAAGAGGATGTCATCATGGAACTTAAAGGACATGTTCAGGGTGGTACTATAATCCTGGAAACCGACCGGGTTTTCCCTGAAGGGACGGAGGTAACCGTAATCCTTGAGGATGACCCGAACTACCTGCCGACCCTTGCTGAACGCTTTAAAACAATTTCAGGAAAGGCAAATGATTTGCCCCATGACCTGGCGGAGCATCATGACCAATACCTGCACGGTGGGAAGGTGTGACAACCGCTATGACAATCTATTTTGCCGATACTTTCTACTTCCTCGCCATGTTGAACACAGCCGACTCCTTTCATAAACGCGCGATGGAATTTAACGCCGGTTCAACTGCCATACTCATGACAACGACATGGGTCTTGACCGAAGTTGCGGATGCATTGTCGGCACCCAAATATAGGGGGCTTTTTTCTGATTTAATGGCTGTTATTGAAAATCAGCCGGGTATCCATGTCGTTCCTTCGGACCATGAACTCTTTGTTGATGGCTGCATCCTGTACAAACAACGTCCAGATAAATCATGGTCTCTTACGGACTGCATTTCTTTCGTGGTGATGGAAGACCAACATATTCGTGAAGCCCTTACAGCCGACCGGCATTTTGAACAAGCCGGCTTTGTTGCACTGTTCGCCTCATAAGAGAACCAGGAAAAGGAACCTATGAAAGCATTTACCAAACGCACCTATGAAAGTTTTCATCAGTTCTGGGACGATGTCCGGTTTCTCCGGACTAACCGCGCTGCGGTACAGGCGGCCATGAGCGGCAAGACGGTATCTCCCGCCTTCCGCGAGCGGATTATCCTCGCCGTTACCGCCGTCAATCAGTGCCGGTACTGCTCTTACGTACACACCCGGGCGGCACTCAAATCGGGCGTATCCCGGGAGGAAGTGGACGGCCTGTTCGCCGGGACAGTTGACACCGAACCCGAGGAGGAACGTGTCGCCTTGCTCTACGCGCAGCACTGGGCGGAAACCCGCGGGAATCCCGACCCGGAGACACTGGCT
This sequence comes from Candidatus Hydrogenedentota bacterium, assembly GCA_022710255.1. Taxonomy (GTDB): domain Bacteria; phylum Hydrogenedentota; class Hydrogenedentia; order Hydrogenedentales; family CAITNO01; genus JAAYBJ01. Next base: position 2,570 of record JAKLHG010000072.1, on the reverse strand, counting down.
CGACTTAATGAAACCTATCCCCCGGAAACCGTCGAGGCCATTCATGCCGTCATGCGTATGATCAATTTAAATAACCTGTGCGGCAATACGTTCGACCGGCTGCTGCATACCATCACTTTCGGTATACTTGGCGGCGAAAAAAAATGAAGCCCCGGTTCCGACACTATGAACGGAAACCATTTGACGCCGAAAAGTGCACCCGGTGCGGGGAGTGCCTTGCCCGATGCCCCGTAATGAATCTGCCGCCCGGGCAGGCCAAACAAGAGATAGAAGCATTGATTCGTTACGGGCAACAGCCCGAAGCGCTTCCCAAGTCCACGGCAAAGGTGCTGCGCGCCTGCACCTCGTGCTTTGCCTGCAATCTTCTCTGTCCGGAAAATTGCCGTCCCACGAACCTGTTTCTCGATATCTGGCACCAGGAATATACGCGGCAGGGGTTGCCGGAACGGGCGCGCTATTTCCTCCCCCACAGCCGCCCCAATTTCCGCACGTACCTGCTGGACCGATTTGCGGAAAAAGAGTGGGACGCCCTTCACGCGTGGGCGTCCCTGGAACCCGTGGAAACGATGTTCTATCCCGGCTGTAATCTGATCACAATGCCTTCCCTGTTGTTGTCGCGGATATTTGAAGACCTGCCCATACGCGGCGGATTGGAGTACTGTTGCGGCGAAATGTATTTCAGGATGGGCTTGTATGAGCAGGTGGAGCAGGCGGCCGCGATCTGCACCCGGTATTTCCGGGAACTTGGCGCCAGGACGGTCTACCTGTCGTGCACGGCGGGCCTGAACATGTTTACCCATGTGTTGCCCCAATACGGTGCTGACTTTTCGGGCATTTCCTTTGTGCCCTTTCTGAAGTATCTGTACGAGCGGCTGGCGTCCGGGGTGTTGCCAATCGTGAAACGCTTTGACGGGCAAACCATCACCCTTCAGGATTCCTGCCACGCCAAGATTTATGAAGAAGACTTTGATGCCTGGCCCAGAAAAATTCTGGGCCATTTGGGATTTGAGGTAATCGAGGCGCCGAAGCACGGGCAAAATGGCTTATGCTGCGGCATCGGCAGCGGTTTCTCCCACGCGTCGGGATATGCCAAGACCACGCTGGTCGCCGGTCAGCGCGCCTGTCTCTCTAACCTGCAAAAGGCTGGTACGGATTATATCGGCGTGTATTGCGCCGGATGTTTGGAAATGCTGGCATTGTCGGAATCGGGCGGGAAGATGCGCCATATCCTTGAGTTGGTTCAGGAGGCGATTGGCGAATCTCCCGAACGAAAACACTGGGGTACGGCCTTCAAACTAGCTGCGGGGGTCCTGCGCAATCAACGGGGCGGTTCCGGACGCTTTAAGCCGCCTCCCATCGAGTGAGCCATGACCATACAACCGTTTACCTTCACCAAAGAATTCGTAAAAGAACGGTGCGACTACTGCGGGCGGTGTTTTGCTGAATGCCCCGTGTTGCGCCTCCCCTTGGACGAAGCGCAAGTGGAAATCCATGCCCTGGTCGAAACCGGCCGGTCAACCGTGCTGGACCGCTGCACCGGCTGTATGGCCTGCAATACCATTTGCCCGCAAAACGCCAATCCCCATACCCTGATTCTGAACACGTGGGGCGAACGCTGCCGACGGGAGGGCGTTCCGGAGACGGCCCGGCTGGTGCTTCCGTACCAGGAGCGCAATCTGCACCAGGTGGGGCTCGCGGCCATGCCTGAGGACGAGAAACGACTGGTACAACACTGGGAAGCGAACTGGCATAATCCGCCCGAATGCGACACCATGATGTTTGCCGGGTGCAACATGATGCTGCTGCCCTTCCTGCTGGACTCCCCCGTGTATGCCGATATCCCCATCTTCGGTTCCCTGGACTTGTGCTGCGGCGAGCCCTTTTACCGCATGGGCTGTTGGGATGCGGCCCGGGCTGCCGCGCAAAACGTACAGCGTGAATTTACGCGCATGAAACTGAAACGAATTATCGTGCCCTGCCTGGCGTGTTATCACCTGTTCAACTTCGTTTATCCGCATGTTCTGGACGTAACCCTTGATGCGGAAGTCCTTTCCCTGGAAGCATGGTTGTGCGACAGGATTCAACAGGGCATCCTGCCGGTTTCACCGCTCAACAAGACCGTGGTGCTCCATGACAACTGCTGGCCAAAGGCTTCCGGCGATATCCATTTTGATCAAGTCCGTGCGCTGCTCGGCCTGCTGGGCGTTACCGTCATGGAAGCGCGGCATGCTCGTGAAAACGCCCTGTGCTGCGGCATGTGCGCGGGAGCGGCGCGGTTTCACCTGCGCGACATCGTCCACACGGCCGAACAGGTGCTGCGGGAACTCGAGGACAGCCCCGCGGAATGGGCGGTGGAATATTGCGGCGGCTGCACCTGGCTGCTCAGCCTGCTTAACCAGGCACTGCTGTCAAGATACCGCAAGCCCCACTATCATGTATTGGAACTGGTCCAAATGGCCGCGGGTGAAACGCCTGAACACCGCACGGACCAGCGCATGGCCCAGGTGATGTGGCAACTGGCACCCCGGCTGGTTGGACGCTATATCCGGGGGGGCCATTTCATGCCAGAA
>JAKLHG010000719.1 GCA_022710255.1 Candidatus Hydrogenedentota bacterium | reverse complement strand
GGAATCCTGAATGTGGAGTCAACCCCGGGAAAGGGCAGCAAGTTTATCATCCAGTTGCCCCTCCAGGTAGAGGGATAATCACGCCATGGAAAAGGTATTGCTTGTGGACGACGAATCAACCGTACGCACTACGCTGGCAGCCTACCTGGAAGATGAAGGGCTGGAAGTGGTCCCGGCGGAGAGCGCCGAAGACGCCCTGCACCTCGTGGAGCGGGACGGCCCTTTCGGCGTGTGTATCATGGATATGCGCCTGCCCGGCATGGATGGCCATGATGCCATAATCGCCCTGCATAGGCGCCTGCCGCAATTGTGCTTCCTGATTCATACCGGGTCGCTCAGTTACGGGCTTACGGACGACCTTCTTGCCCTCGGAATAACGGAGGATCGCCTTTTCCGAAAGCCCTTGCAGGATATGGCCGCCCTGGCAGCCACTGTACGTTCCCTGCTGGGGGGCGGTCAGTAAAAAGGAGTACCTATGCATAACCCACCCCGGATTTTAACCATTGAAGACATGGAATCCGTCCGCCGCAGTATCGTCACCTACCTTACCGACAGCGGGTACGAGGTGGTCGAAGCGGAGAACGGCCGGATCGGCCTGCAACGGATCCTGGCCGACAAGCCGGATGTCGTCCTTTGCGATTTGAGAATGCCCGAGTTGGACGGCCTCTATGTCATGGCCGAAATCGCAAAATTCCTCCCGGACACCCCGGTGATAGTCGTCTCTGGAACGGGAGAAATCCAGGACGCGGTAAACTCGTTACGCCTGGGCGCCTGGGACTATATTATGAAGCCGATCCAGGACATGGCCCTCTTGGAGGACTCGGTCAAAAAGGCGCTGGAACGGGCAAAATTGCTCGATCAAAATCGGGAATACCGGGAGCATCTGCTTAAAACGAACCATGAACTCCAGAAAAGCCTGGAGAAGTTGGAAGAGGCCAGGGCGTCCGCTGAAGAAGCCAACCGCGCCAAGAGCACCTTCCTCGCCAACATGTCCCACGAAATCCGTACCCCCATGAACGCTATTATCGGTATGGCCGACCTGCTCAGCGACACCGACATGACTGCGGAACAACGGGATTTCCTGGAAACCATCCGTCATTCAAGCGAAGCCTTGCTGGAAATACTAAACGATATCCTCGATTTTTCAAAAATCGAATCCGGAAAAATGGATCTGGAAGCCATTCCCTTCGACCTCAGAAAGCACGTGGAGCGGGTCGTGGATACGGTGGCGCAACAGGCGGATACCAAACACATCGAACTGGGACTGCTGATTGCGCCGGAAACACCAGAGCGGGTTATCGGTGACCCGGGCCGCCTGCGGCAAATCCTCCTCAATCTGGTGAACAATGCCATCAAATTCACCAGCCAAGGGGAAGTGACCGTCCAGGTGCTTCCCCAACCACCCGGCGAACCCGCAGCGCCCGGCGCCATCCGCTTCGAGGTAAGCGACACCGGAATAGGCGTATCCGAAGACCGCGTCCACCAGTTGTTTCAGCCCTTCACCCAGGCGGATGTTTCCATGACGCGAAAGTTCGGGGGGACCGGGCTGGGCCTTGCCATCTGCCGAAGACTGGTGGAATTGATGGGCGGGACTATCGAAATGAAAAGCAGGGAAGGTGAAGGAACCACGGTATCCTTCCACGTGCCGCTGCCGGCTACCGAAGGGGAGAACATTGTAGAGACCGAAATCGAACCGGTGGAACTGGGCGGAGTACGCGTGCTGATTGTGGACGACAACCACACGAACCGACGTATCCTGCGCACCTATCTTGAACGCTGGGGTTGCCTGGTCAGCGAGGCGGCTTCAGGCGCCGAAGCCCTTCATCTCATGGGGGAAATGGAAAAGGCGGGACGCCATACCCGTATCGTTTTGGTGGACTGCCAGATGCCGGAGATGGACGGGGAAATGTTTACGAAGCACCTCAAGGAAGATCCCGCCCTGGCTTCCTCTTCCGTGGTATTGCTGACTTCTGTGGGCACGAGGAGAAACATGGAGGCACTCGCTCACATGGGGTTCGACGGCGCCCTGTGTAA
>JAKLHG010000718.1 GCA_022710255.1 Candidatus Hydrogenedentota bacterium | reverse complement strand
ATGCCTTGCCGTGGGTATTTATCTATCCCTGACCCGGGTTCCCATCCCGGAATACACCTGGGATTTTATGCGGCTTCGCGACGCCGGTATAACGGTGATGCTCGCTTCGCTGCTCTTTATCCTGTTGATAATGGTTACGTGGAAGGTATTCCCGCAAACCCGCCTGGCCAGGGGCTTAATCCTTGCGCACACAGAATCCGCAGCCGCCGGGTACACCGTGCAGAGCGATTCGGACCACCGCGCCGCCCTCGGCCTTCAAGGGAAGGCCGCCACTATGCTGCGCCCCTCCGGAAGGGGCCGGTTTGGAACCACCTCCTATGATGTTGTGACCCGGGGCGAGTTCATAGACGCCGACCGCCCAATCCAGATAATAGAAGTGGAAGGCAACCGCTACGTGGTCCGGGAAACCGAAGAGAAAGTGTAAAACAAATGGATACGCGCGAAACACTGGTGCAGATGCTTCGTCAATTGTTGAGGGAAATGGAAATCGTTTCATCCCAAGGTTCAGGGTACTATACCTGCGTTCCCTTTGCCCGCCGCTATAACAAGCTGCTGGCACAAACGCGGCGCTTTTGTGCAGAGGACACAGGCCTTCTTGGTACCTTCGATAACATCGAAGCGGACGATCCAAAGGATCCAAGCGACAAAAGTAAGGTATTACTGGGAATCCGGGTGGAAATATCCCAATTGATTACATTCCTGGAATGTTTTAAGGGGGAGGCGGCCATATGATCGGATGGATGTTACTTTTTCTCGTGGCCGGCATGGCGCTGATTATCAGCGAATTTTTCCTTCCAGGCGCCATATTGGGCGGATTGGGTGTTCTGCTGGTCCTTATCAGCACGGTACTCGGCGTGTACAGTTATCCCGGATACGGGGTCTTTATTGTCATAGGCGAACTGGTCGGTGTTTGTATATGCGCGCTGCTGGGGTTTCTTTTACTCACACGCACACGGGCGGGAAGTTTTCTTCGGCTCGGGCATGCCCAGACTGCCGAATCAGGCTATGTCAGCGCCGCCTCTGACCTCGGCCTCCTGCATCAGGAAGCGGTCGTCTTGACCGCATTACGCCCTTCAGGTACCATTAAATCGGGAGATAAGCGTATTGACGCGGTCAGCAACGGCATTTTTATAGAAGAAGGCACACGGGTCCGCATCGTGGAAGTGCACGGAAGCCGTGTTGTGGTGGAACCCGTGGAAACCGTATAGCACGAAACAACCAGAAAGGAATCTTTTTATGGGTAACGTTATTATGGGCAGCGTATTGTTTGCCTTGGTCGTGTTCGGCATGATTGTCGGCGTGGTCATCATCTCCTACTTCCGGCTCTGGCTGCGCGCCTGGTTATCCCAGGCCAGCGTTGGCTGGCTGCAGCTGGTGGGTATGAGTCTGCGCAAAGTGAATCCCGCCATCATCGTGGATTCACGCATCATGGCGGTCAAGGCAGGATTGAACGTCAGCACCAACGAACTGGAAACGCATTACCTGGCGGGAGGTAACGTGGTCCGGGTCGTGCAGGCGCTTATCGCGGCGAACAAAGCGAATATCGAGTTAAGTTTTCAGCAGGCAACCGCGATTGACCTGGCTGGCCGTGACGTGCTGGACGCGGTGCAAACCTCGGTGCGCCCCAAGGTGATCGACTGCCCGGATCCGACCAAGGGCCCCTCCACGGTCGCCGCCGTGGCCATGGATGGCATCCAACTGAAAGCCAAAGCCCGCGTTACGGTACGCACCAATATCCGGCGTCTGGTAGGCGGTGCCACGGAAGAAACGATTGTCGCCCGCGTGGGTGAAGGCATTGTAACTACGATTGGTTCTTCCCAGTCGCACAAGAAGGTGCTTGAGAATCCCGATTCCATTTCCAAGACCGTGTTGCAGCGCGGGCTGGACGCAGGCACCGCTTTTGAAATTCTTTCCATCGACATTGCCGACGTGGATGTGGGCGAAAATATCGGCGCGGAGTTGCAAATCAAGCAGGCGGAAGCCGACAAGCAGATTGCACAGGCGCGCGCCGAGGAACGCCGGGCCATGGCCCGTGCCCGTGAGGCGGAAATGCTCGCACAGGTGCAGGAAATGCGCGCCC
>JAKLHG010000717.1 GCA_022710255.1 Candidatus Hydrogenedentota bacterium | reverse complement strand
CCAACCGACGGGAGAGGTGCCGGGCATGGACTCCAATCCCATCGGGGTGGCATACCCGAGGTCGGTCATGTTTCTGTAATTGCATCGGGTCTGGCTGATGGCAGTATCCAAGGAAAAGGCGTGTACCCAGTGTTTTTCCTCGTTGATTTTCGAATTTCCGAACCTGCTCTTGACATTCGGTTTCCAAGCGGCGGCCCGTTCCCATTCCGCTTCCCGGACAAGACCTTCCTGCGGCGCTATGCCGATCAGCAAGGGTTTCCATGGCCGGAATTCAGTCTATCAGAAGGTCTGCGGGGTGTCAACGCAATTTTTCGGGGAGAGGAAGGGCATGGCGCGGGTAACGGATGATTTTCCATACACACCGGACATGGGGTAGAATAGGTCTTCGCTTGGCATTTACCGGCATTAAAACCGCATCACGATCCGGAGGTTATCATAATGGCTGCAGTGCTGCAGTGTCTGCGCGGGCAATTTAAGGCGTCTGCACTCTACCGTTACGTTCTTTTTGTGTGCGTCACGTTCTGGGGACTGATTTTCCTGGCCTGGCTGGGGTATCCCGAGGAAAACAAGTATTCCATCATGACCCATACCTTCAGTTTTCTGGGCAGTTACGAGATGAAGCACAGCCCGGAATGGTGGTGGCTGTTTTCCGTAGCCATGGTGTTCTGGGCGGTGGCGGGCATGCCGCTGGTACTGCATATCCACCGCCATTTTACTTATCTCTCCACGTGGGGCGCCCGCGCGGGCGCGGGGCTGCTCCTTCTGGGGTGCGTCAACATCGGCCTGGTGGGTATTTTCCCCGATGCCAAAACACCGCTCGGCCCCAATCTGCAGGTTACCGATGTCCATGAAAAGGTGGCGATTCTGGCCGCCGCCGGTTTCATTTTCGGCATCCTTCTTCATGGATTGCTGTTGTTGAAAGATCGGTTCCTCAGCAGCAACAGCCAGTTTGAACACCGGCCTTTTATCCCCCTGTACGCCTTCTGGCTGACCATCCTCTGCACGGCGTCCTATTTCCTCATCAAGTGGGAATATGTCTATGCGGCCCGTAAGACGGCCGCCCAGGCGGCGGGCACGTCCATTGGCAGTTCCTGGTCCGAAGCGATGAACACCATCTATTCGTTCCCCCTTTGGGAAAACATTCTCATCTACACATTGTTTATTTTTTTGGTCTCGCTCTCGCTGCTGCTGGTCAAAGCCGGTCCCGCCCCGGACCCGGAATAGACACGCTGAAATAATCCGTTGTCTCAGGTATACTGTTCTAAAACCATTTATCCCAGCCGCAAGATGCCCCAACGCTATCCGGGAAAGGACACGAGATGAGCCTTACCAAAGACGAAAAGGAACTACTGGCCTCCGTGGAGGCGGGGGAATGGCGTTCGGTGGCCAACGTGAAAGAAGCACTAGAACGCTACCAGGCGCTGGCGCATGCCTCGCAGCGCAAGGACAAGCGCGTGAATATCCGTATGACGGAAAGAGACCTATTGCGGTTCAAAAAGAAGGCGGCTGAAGAAGGGTTGCCTTATCAAAGCCTGATATCGAGTGTGTTGCACAAATACATTAACGGTATTTTGTAAGGGTACCCTGTGCGGTGACTATTCGTCAAAGGCCTTTAGTACCGTGTTTACCAATCCGGTATCGTAATATATACCGGCAGCCAGAGCCTTCTCCAAATAGGGGCGCATGGCCGGAATAAGGCCCTGCGTTTTCGCCAGTCCAAGTATCCCCAATGTGCCCATGACTTTAAGACCAACACTGAGTGCCGCCCGCCTTCCCTTACTCTCGTCAATGCACACATGCGAAATTTCATTCTCCAATGCCAGTTGGATAACTGCGGCTTCTCCGGTATCCAAAGACGATACCGCAAGTGGAGAAAGCGGAGCCGCCAATGGGCGAATATGCAAATAACCGGGTGTTGCAGGAATATGGCCCTGCCTTTCTCCTTCCCGCAGTTCGGCATAGACTTCTTCGGGACAGATGAATTCAACCGGGAGCAACCCTATGATCTCCAGGGCATCAATACGCGCCAGCGCCACAAGCGGCCCTGTATTCATAACAACCCGTTCAAGCATGTTGCAGCG
>JAKLHG010000716.1 GCA_022710255.1 Candidatus Hydrogenedentota bacterium | reverse complement strand
TCGCAAAGGCGGGCTTTTCCTTTGCAGATATCGATTACTGTATCAGCACCGGCTACGGCAGGGACAGGATTTCGTTCTCAAACGATAACGTATCCGAGATCTCCTGCCACGGGAAAGGCGCGCAGTTCCTCGTCCCCACGGTCCGCGGGGATGCAGCCATTGTACCAGATTCAGTGTTCTTATTCATTCCCATGGCCAACTATGAAAAAAACACGAGAAGCCGTGTGGACGGATCAGGGTCCACAGGCGTCTTTGCCTGATGTGCTGTGAGGAGAAGGGTCGCAGGAGGAGGCCGAGATACTGACCTGCCACGCTGCACGAAACGGATGTCACGCCGCATTACATCCGCCAATAGGGCTCCGGTTCATCCAGAATCGGGTATTTTAGCGACAGACTACGAAATACTTTGTCTAATATCTGGTGTTGCGCTATACTCCTGGCATGAGTAGAACAGCGCGCATCGTTGTACCCGGGTATCCCCACCACATCACCCAATGGGGAAACAGGCAGGCGGCCATTTTTGAGACGGACGCGGACCGTGAAGCCTATCTTCGTTTCTTGAGCAAGTATGCCACACAACACGGTTTATCGCTGTGGGCGTATTGTCTTATGACCAACCACATTCATCTGGTGGCGGTTCCGAAAGAAAAACATTCTTTGGGGCATGGGTTGCGGGATACGCATACCGTATATGCTATGTATTTGAACAGCCGCACCGCCCTTTCCGGACATGTATGGCAAGGCCGTTTTTACTCTTGCCCCCTGGATGACACGCACCTGTGGGCGGCGATACGGTATGTGGAACGAAATCCGGTTACGGCGGGATTGGTTGAACACGCGGCGGACTATCGCTGGTCAAGCGCGGCTGCCCATTGTGGTGTACGGTCTGACGCCGTGTTGTCCGCTGAATTCCCGCCGCCGGGAGTCATAGAAGATTGGTTCGCATGGCTGGCGCAACCGGAGGACGAGGACCTTGTGGTGCGCATACGCAAAGAAACCAGTACCGGTCGTCCCTGCGGTGATGCCGCTTTTCTCGACCAGATTGAAGCGCAATTGAAACGTTCTGTTCGTTCGCAGAAACGTGGCCCCAAGCCCAAAAAGAAACCTGACAAGAATGCCTCGAAAACAACCTCAAGGTAACGATTTTATACATGACGCGCTTATTTCGCAGTCTGTCCCTAAAATATCCCTAAAATATCCTTATTAATATAAATTGGTACATTATGAAGGTTGTGGTATACTCTTCTCATCTGGCAAGTTCCATAAGCGCCTGAAAGGTTACAAATCATGAAAAGAACTAACCAAATTACGAATGTGGATGTTGAGCGTTTTAAGATTGCTTCCATTACGCATTTGTTATTGCTACTGTTCTTCTTACTCTTGTATCCTTCAACAATGAAGGCACTGGAATGCCCTCCTTGGACTTACACAAGCAATGGCGCCGAGGTTACTATCACAGGATACACCGGTTCTGATGGTGCGGTGATAATACCCGACACGTTTCCCTGCGGAGGATTGCCGGTCACCAGAATTGGCAACTCGGCATTCAAAGAAAACTCTACACTGACCAGCATCACGATCCCAGACAGTGTTACTTCCCTTGGCTACGAAGCGTTCAGGAACTGTCAGTTCTTGGACAACGCTACGATAGGTAGCAGCGTTACTGACTTTGGAAGCGGAGCGTTCCGGGACTGTATCAGGCTGACGAGCGTCACGATACGTGACGGGGTCAAAGGCATTGGATCCGATGCATTCCGTGGTTGTTCCAATCTGGTCAGTATAGAGATTCCCGGCAGTGTGTTCAGTATTGGGAGTGCAGCCTTCTATAACTGCATCAAGCTGACCAGCGCCACGATCTTGTTTGGCGTCGACAGCATAGGAGACTCTGCCTTCGAGGGCTGTTCAATACTGAGCGATGTTGAAATTTCCAACAGTGTGACCAGCATAGGATACTCTGCCTTCAAGGGCACAAAACTGACCGACATCGTGATTCCAGACAGTGTCACTTCCCTTGGCTACGAAGCGTTCAGGAACTGTCAGTTCCTGGACAACGCTACGATTGGCAGCAGCGTTAACGGCTTTGG
>JAKLHG010000715.1 GCA_022710255.1 Candidatus Hydrogenedentota bacterium | reverse complement strand
TATGCCTGGGGAATTCTGATGGAGATTCAGCGCACGGACCTTCTTGATTTCAAGAAGATGCTTCAGCTTCCCATATCCATGTCCGCCGTCTATCTGATGAATTTTCTGGTGTCCCTTTTCGGTCCCTTGCTGCTTTTTTCAATTCCCCCATTACTGGGATTGTTGTCTGGCCTGTATCCGTTTTACGGTTCCAGGGTATTTTTCGCAGGGATTCCCATGGCAGGTCTTCTGGTGCTGCTGCTGGGCGCATGGTCCTATTATCTTCGCGGGCGCCTGGCTATCCTGATGGAAAATCCCCGAAGAAGGCGTTTTGTCTTCATGCTGGTGCCCATGGGCTTTATTCTGCTCGCCCAACTTCCCGCAGTGATTACCCACATTGCGGCCAAAACAGGTTCCGGCCTGGGGCCGGCCCGCCTTCTTGAAACACTGCAACCGTATCTTATTCGAGGCAATCAGGTGGTTCCGCTTTTGTGGCCCGCCTATGGCCTATGGACGGGTATATCCGGAGCGGGGTTCGCTATGTTCTTTCTTTGCGCGGCTGGTTTGTGGTTGGCTGCGCTAATTGGGCTGCGGTTCGGTTATGTCACCACACTGCGTCACTATATGGGCATGTACACTACAACTTCCGGCAAAGCCTTGCCTCCGGCCAGAAACCCTATATCAATGCCCGTTACAGGACGGGGATTTCTCTTCGTTGATGAGGATACGGCTGCTCTTATTTATGCGTTTTACAAATCGTTTACCCGTCACCCCCATGTGCGGATGCTTATAATCATGCCGCTTTGTTTCGGTTTGTTTGTTCTATTTATGCAACGCAGCGGCGCTTATGGTAATGTCGGAAACCGGGAGCAGGATTGGATACCCATGGCGGCCCTGGTTTGGCCTTTTGTCAATTTCTCTTTCTTCATGTTTAATATTTTCGGTATCGATGCGCAATCGTTTCAGACACTGCAGTTATCCCCCCTGCCACGATACAAATATCTGCTGGCCAAAAACATGGCGATCGCTCCCGTCGTTCTCGGGTTGGTCGTCTTCTTTGTCGCCGTCAGCGCCCTGTTAACGCATGCTTCAGGGAAAACCTTGTTTATTTCGTTGCTGCTCGCCATACACCTTTTCTTGATCTTCTGCACCGCCGGAAATCTTCTGTCTATTAAATTTCCCCGTCGGCTTCATCGCGATGCGTTGCGCATTCCCGAGCGCAGGCTGCGTATGTTGACGACCTCGTTGCTCACCATGTTTTTTTCCGTCGTTTTAGTAACACCTGCTATTATTTGCTTGCTTCTTGATCGTTATTCCAGTGCTGTTATCGGGGGACCATATGCCGGATATTTTTCGATCGCACTGGCTTTTATACTGGCAGGCGGGGGGCTGCTTCTGTACAGGCTTGCCTTAACACATGCCGGCGATTTGCTTACCGCGGAGGAAACGTGCATTTACACAAAAATGGTCCATGAACGTGAGTAGCGTTCAAATCAACCATAATGTTATAATTAGATTCAGGAAAGCGTTATGAGGGTGCACGTCCCCGAAGATGGTCCTTGTGTTTTTGTCATAAGCCGACAAGAGGGAGAGTCCTTTTCATGGCTGTAAGAGTTATCTATCTTGTACGCCACGGCCAGCATGATCCGGAAAACCCAACCGGTTCCGAGTTGGGCGGCAGTCTCACTCCCTTGGGAATCAAACAATCCGAACTTACCGCTAAAATGTTGGCAAAAAAGCAGGTAAATTCCATTCATTGCAGTTCCTTGAACCGTTCTGAGGAAACCGCGCGTATTATTGCACAGGAAATACCGGGAGTCACCATACAACCTACTGATTTATTATGGGAATGCATTCCGACCATGACACCAAAATTGCAGGTGGAAATGCCCAATTATACCTTGACCCAGGTGGACCAGGACCGGCAGCGGGCGGAAGTCGCGTACAGAAAGTATTTTAAAATCGCCAAGCGTAATGACCGCCATGATGTGATTGTCTGTCATGGCAATTTAATACGTTATTTTGTAACCCGGGTGTTGAGTGCGGCACCTGACAGTTGGATGCGCATGGATTTATGTAATTGCGGCATTACCCAGGTATTAATACAAG
>JAKLHG010000714.1 GCA_022710255.1 Candidatus Hydrogenedentota bacterium | reverse complement strand
CTTCCTGATGTGGCGTTCATCGGTTTTCCTCCGATTGAAACTGCGGCTGTTTTAACGCGCTGGCTTTTCCGGCGCGGTGTGCCTACGCTGCTTGATGTTAAAGACCAGTGGCCGTCGCTGTTTTTGGAATCTGTTCCGGCGGCTCTTCATCCTTTGGGCAGGGCAGTTCTTTGGCCATACTTCTATTTGGCAAGACGGGCGATGAGGGATGCAACCGGGATTTCCAGTATGGCTAATGGCTATCTTGATTGGGTTTCAACAGTCGCAGGGCGCAAACAAACCGAATTGGATGGTGTGTTTCCGCTAACATCGCCTATGGGTCAAGTTGCTTCATCACAGCTAGCAGCGGCGCGTCTATGGTGGAATAAGCAAGGAATCGTGGATGATGGACGTGTACGCATTATCTTCGTTGGTACTTTCATGTCCGTTTTTGATTTTAACCCCTTACTGGAGGCGGCAAAAAAAGCATTAGAGGAAAAAAACGACTTCGAGTTTGTCCTTTGCGGAGATGGCGGTTCTTCCGCTGAAATTAGGACGATGATGGCTGGTTTGCAAAATGTGCATTTCCCGGGCTGGATAGACCGGCCTAAGATTGAAGCATTGGCAGAACGCAGTCATGTTGCACTTGCACCATATTTCAATATAGAAAACTTTACCCGCAATATACCCAATAAAATAGTGGATGCCCTTTCCCTCGGCCTGCCGATTCTCAGTCCCCTGCAGGGCGAGGTTGCTTGCCTTATAAATGATTATGGCGTGGGCTTACGTTATGGTACGGATTCGGGTAAGAGTCTTTATGATTGCATACAAGTCTTGGTAATGATCCTAAGCTTCACTTGGATATGTCGCAACGAGCACGCCGACTTTATGCGGAACGCTTTTCATTTGATATGGTTTATGGCGGACTAGTCAAGCATCTTGAAAAACTGGCAAGCACACGGTCAAAGTTAGATCATGTCCCTTCTTGAATCGGCAAAATTATGAACAATGACAAAGAAATCGAATGCCTGCGTTATGACGAACGTGCTCAGTCCCTCTTGGCGACGGGTGCCGTTACAGTCGAAGCAACTGCGGTTCTTGGTTCTATGGCAGTGGCACCCATTTACCGAGCACCTTACGTATATTACGAGCAGTGTATCCGACGGTATATTACCCAGGATCAAGATGTGCTTGAACTTGGATCAGGCGCAGGTTTGCATACATACGCGTTGGCACAGACAGGTGCGCGGGTTGTGGCGAGCGATATTTCGCCGAATTCTTTAGAAGTTCTTTCGCGACGATTCAACCGCGGGAGAGTAAAAACCCAAGTTGCTGATATGGAAATGCTTCCATTTAATGATAATACGTTCGATGTAGTAACAAGCGCGGGCAGTCTGAGTTATGGTGATCCAACACTCGTAGATGCGGAAATAAGACGTGTGTTGAAACCTGGCGGGCTTTTCATTTGCGTGGATTCTTTGAACCACAATCCTGTGTATCGGCTGAACAGATGGCTGCATTATAAAAAAGGTGAACGCACTCTAAGCACGTTGCTGCGCATGCCGACGATGGAACGCATTGAAGCGATTGCCAAGGGATTTAAGGAAACAGACGTGCGCTACTTCGGAACGATAAGTTATTTAACGCCTGTTTTAGCCCGAATAATTGGGCAGAATCACACAGCACAAGTTTCTGATTCTGTTGATCAATTGGTAAATGTGCGTAAATCGGCTTTTAAATTTGTTCTTGTCGCCAAAGGTCGTTTGTAGGAATATTATGGTTAAAAGGATATTTGACATTGTCTGTTCGGTATGTGGCATTTTGGTGTTAAGCCCGATTTTGTTTTGGGCTGCATGGCGCATTAAGAAAGAAGACCATGGCCCGGTTTTTTACCGCGGTGAAAGAGTTGGTTTGCGTGGACAAATCTTTCGTATTTACAAGTTTCGGACAATGGTTGTTGATGCTGAGAAATTAGGGGCTTCTTCTACTTCGGATGATGATGAGCGGATTACACGAATTGGGAAATTTCTACGCAAATACAAATTGGATGAGCTACCACAACTTATCAATGTTCTCAAAGGCGATATGAGTCTGGTTGGCCCCAGGCCTGAGGTT
>JAKLHG010000713.1 GCA_022710255.1 Candidatus Hydrogenedentota bacterium | reverse complement strand
CGTGCGCGGCCCGTCGTGGCTGACGCCGCCGGGCGCGTCATAACTGTAGTTCCAGAGTTCTTGGCCCGTTTCCAGATCAAAACAGCGCAGGTTGTCCTGTTCCGCACCGATGCGGTCAAGAAGATATACCTTTCCATCTTTGATGGACGGCGAAGCAAACCCGCCTCCCAATGCAACTGTCCAAAGCACGGGCGGCCCATCTCCCGGCCAGGTGCGCGCCAGGCCGGTCTCGGAAGAGATATTATTCCGGTCCGGCCCGGCCATCTGTGGCCAGTCGGCTGTTGTGACCGTGCCCAGAACGACAAAGATCCACAAGAAAGAAACTGCGGTTGCTATGTGGCTATATTTCATGCGAGGGTTTCCTTTTCTACCTTTTGGGGCCGATAACCTTAAGGGTGTGAATCAACCCATAGTTTGAGAAGGCACGATTATACCCATTTTTTCGCGTGCAATACGAACACGCATTGCGCCGCTTGCATTGAAGAAAGGCGTCCAGGCTGGTCTGCAGGACGTTTTTCGTGCCAACCTGAAGCCCATGGGTATTACCAAGAAGGAAAAACGGTTCGGTTGCTACAGTTTTACGCCGTTCCTTTGTCGCCACACCTTTACAATTTTCAGCATCTCGAACCAAACAACACCCAGCATGCCTGCAGCAATACATAAGACAAGTTCCATCGCATGGGGCGCGGTGAAGTGGAAGAGTTCGCGCAAAAACGGCACACTCAAGATTAAACACAGGCCTGAAACGGCTCCGGTCATTACCCACCACAAGGCACGGTTGGGTTCTTTGAACATGGATAGAATGGTCCGGTTCCAGGACCGGTTCGTCAATATCAGGGCCAAGTTTGCGGTAACCAGGGCGATGAAGGCGAAGACGCGCCGCGCCTCTTCCTCGGGATGGCCTAAAACCTCCGCAAAGGCTATTAAGCCCAGGATGCTGCCCAGTACGGCAGCGCCTTGAAGCAGGCTGACGAGTACAGTATTCCTATTAAACAGGCGTTCAGAAGGCTTGCGCGGCGGTCGGCGCATGGCACCCGGTTCCGCAGCCTCCGCCTCGAAAATGAGCGAACAAGCCGGGTCTATAATCAGTTCCAGAAATACCACATGTACCGGCAGCAAGAGCGGATGCCAGTCCGGCAGAAAGACCGGAATGATGGAAAGCCCGGCAATGGGGACATGCACTGCAAGAATATAGGCCACCGCCTTGCGGATATTATCGTAAATGCGGCGTCCCAGTTTGACGGCCTGCACAATGGAGGAAAAGTCATCATCGAGCAAAACAAGTGCGGCTGATTCACGGGCCACATCGGTACCGCGCCCGCCCATGGCTATCCCGATGTGCGCCGCTTTCAGGGCGGGAGCATCATTAACGCCGTCGCCTGTCATGGCTACCACTTCACCATTGGCCTTGAGTGCGTTGACAATTCGCAACTTCTGTTCGGGCACGACGCGCGCGAAGATGCTGACATCCTGAATGCGTGCCGCCAGTTCCGCGTCGCTCATGGCGTCCAGTTCCGGGCCTGTGATGCAGGTGTCCGCCCCGTCCAGTCCTATCTGGCGCGCAATACTTTTCGCGGTGCCGGGATTGTCGCCTGTTATCATAATGACCTGTATGCCTGCCGTAGTACATTCCCGGATGGCTTCGGGTACGGTGGGGCGCACCGGGTCGGCAAGTCCAATCAGGCCCAGGAACGTAAAGTTGAAATCATGCTGTCCCTCGGGCAGGTTTGTTTCGGTAAAGCGAGACATGGCCACGCCCAAAACGCGCAGCCCGTCGTCTGCCATTGCCAGGACCTGGCGGGCAATCGCGTCTGTTTCGTCCGGGGCGAGATGGCACAGGTCGGCAATGGCCTCTGGTGCGCCTTTGGCCGAGATCTCGTATTCGGAACCGCCCGGTGAGCGCCAGACATGCGATAACGCCAGCAATTCGGGGGATAGGGGATACTCGCGGATCAGTGTCCAGTTCGCGTGTAGATGTTCCGTGTGAGCGAGATATCGGTCGCCGAGCTGTTTCAAGGCTTTATCCATGGGGTCGAAAGGGTCGCGCTTGCTTGCCAGAATGCCGAACTCCAGTAGCGTGTGAAACGCTTCGGGCAACACGGTG
>JAKLHG010000712.1 GCA_022710255.1 Candidatus Hydrogenedentota bacterium | reverse complement strand
CGTGGAACTGCTTTCTACGGCGGCGGTGGAAAGCGAATCACAGGCCAGGAACGCCAAGGCGGCAACCCAACAGCTCGATCTGGTAAAGAAACGGGTCGGTGCCATCAATGTAAGCCAGGCGATTCAAACGTACCGGGCCGAAAACGGCGCGCCTCCCCCTTCGCTGGAAGACCTGGTACCCAAGTACCTGGCTGCGGTTCCCAGGAAAGCGGACGGCACGCCTTATTTTTACGACCCGGCGACGGGCACGGTGTCGGAAACGCCGGTTTACAACAATGCCGCCGCCGCTGACCAACAGATGATCAATGAGATAAAAAATGCCATTCAGCGGTATGGCACCGCGACGGGGTATTATCCGCCCACGCTGGATGCCTTGTATCCCGCGTATCTCAGTCAAATGCCCCGTACCTCGACAGGAGGGCAGTTTATGTATAACAATCAGAACGGAGATGTCCGTCTGCCCGGAGGAAGCCCCGCCGCACCGGCCAGGGCTGGGTCCGGCGCGCTGCCGGGCATGCCGCAACTGCAGGGTGGGGGAGGCAACGCCGGGGCTACTGCGGTCCGTTCTCAGGCGCGCGGTAACATTACGGGGATGACGGATCAGCAGACAGACCGCCAGAACCGCGTCATGGACGATCTCGGCCTGTAAGACGCGCCGTGCCGGCGGGCCTTATTCTTCGCGGTAAAGACAAACGTCCTGCCCCTGTGTATCCGCGCGGAGCCACAGTTTGCCGGAGGCGTTTTCCGCGCCTTGAATAAGGCGCAGGCAGTCTTCGTACCGGGCGGCTTCCGGCATCAGCGCGGCCAGGAGATTGGGCGCCTGTTCCAACCGGGAGCGGTAGAATACAGCATCCCGGTCGTCTTGCTTCAGGCTGATATACAGCATGTCCAGTTCCACCAGGTCATTAAAGAAGTGGGTTCCCAGGGAAACCTCGGTGACGAGATCCTCGCGGATGGCGAGAATTTCACAGATTACCGCGGCATGATTGATATCAGCAAAAGAAACCGGCAGGCCCAGCGACGGCATGGCCGAACCCCAGCGTCCGGGACCGACCAGCATGAGCCCGCCCGACACTTCCGGTCCGGAAAGACGCCGGTTAAGTTCTCCGATAATCCGCGCCACCGCATATTGTTCCCGCTCGGAAAGGGCGGAATATTTTTCCGGAACGACATACAGCAGGAAGGCGATTTCAATAAAGCGGCTGCGCCCGATGACGGGGCCGTGGCACCTGAAAATGACCGTGTCTTCCGGCGCAAGGAGCGGAGGCAATTCGGGATGGTCCATGCCTTTCACCTGCATGGGCCGGCACTGGAGCAGGTGAATCCGGTAACTGCCGTCTTCCCTGAAATTGACCGCCAATTCAACATCCACCGGGCCTTCATAGGCCTCCTCCAGAAGCCGGAGCATGGTCCGCGCCGACGCCACAAAATCGCCGTGCTTCAGCAGTCCTTCAAAAGAAAGGCGCAGCAGAAAGGGATTGCGGATGCCTTGTCGTTTGGCTGCGCGGGCTACCAGCGGATCCTCTGTGGCGACCTGGGACAAAACATACGCGTCGAGATCCGGCGTCAGTTCACGGAACGCCCGTGAAGACACGCGCCCCTGTTCCAGGTCCAGCACGTCCACCCACTGTTGGGCGGGCACCGGCAAGTCATCGGAAAAAGAGTCCGGGCGCAGGTGCGGGGCATTCAACGCGACCAGCCGGGTATAGTCGTCATCGGAGCGTTCCACGGCGCGGGTGCCCAGCCCGAAAACCAGGCGCAACACGCCCGCGCGCGGGTCGATATCCTCGTGCCATCCGTAAGGATTGAAGGAAAACCCGACCGCGGCAAGATCGGGAAAGTACAGGTTCCCGTGAAAGGCGCCCGCAACCCGCTGCACCAGAATGGCCATCTGCTCATCCCGCTCGAGCAGGCCGTGACGGGCCCGGTAATCCAGGGCATCTTTGCTCAAGGCACTCGCATAGACCCGCTTGATGGCATCGACCAGTTGTTCGAGACGCGCACCGCGGTCTCCCCGGTTACAGCAGAAAACACTCTCGTACTTGCCTGAGAAGGCGTTGCCGAAACTGTCTTCCAGCAGGCTGCTCGACCGGACGACGATGGGCGTTTCGCCGAA
>JAKLHG010000711.1 GCA_022710255.1 Candidatus Hydrogenedentota bacterium | reverse complement strand
AGGGCCCGGTAATTTTCAGCAGCGTCTCCCGCTCCGGAAAATTCGCGGCAGATGCCTCCCCCGGTTTGGCAGGGGTATTCTCGTCAAAAAGAATGAAATAGCTTTCACCTGCTTCAAATTTCAAGGGAACCGCGGTACGGTGGTCATCCGTGTACCGGGATTCGGGAAGGGGTCTTGAAGTGCCGTCTTCCGGATGAAGCAATACCGGTTGGCCGTCCTCGTCTCTGAAAATACAGGTGTCTTCAACAACAGTCTTTCCACCGTTACTCACAAAATACAAGTCGCCCTGCGAGGTGCGTTGATGGTTGAAACGCAAGGGCTGGCTGCTTTGAAAATCGGGGAGAATGCCGGATTGTTCAAGAAAATCTTCGAGCGCCCCGGAGGGGGGATAGAGGCTTGCGTGCGCCTTGGATTTTTCTATCGTGCCCCAGGGCGCCGTGCCCATAGGTCCGATAGTCACGGCGCGGGGCCAGTCCGCGGTTGCGGCGGCCTCCTCGCGCCATCGGTCCGGCGCTGTGGCGGCGCTCTGCCAGTGCTCGTCCGCAGGTATCCGGGAACGGGTCCCGTTTTTGGATTCCAGTTCGACGAGGGCGATTAGTCCGGCGGGATTGGAGGTATCACCGCCGTTATTGGCCTCCACGGCAAGGAGGTTTTCGCCCGGCCGCAGCAGTGCTTCTATTTCGAAATCATAGAGTTGGGTGAAGTTGTCGCCCCGTCCCACGCGTGTCCCGTTCACCCAGCATCGAAACGCATTGTCCGCTGTAATGGTAAGGAGGGCGGACGCCGGTTCTACATCTAAGGTGAATTTTCGTGTGAAATACCGGCGGCCGGGCGGCGCCGCAAGGGCTGAAGTATCCTCTGCGCACCAAATCCAATTGGACTGGACAATACCATTTTCATCGGGCGGAGCGGTAGGTTCGGGCGCCAGGCTACCGCCCCAGACTACCCGGCCGGCGCCATGGCGGTGTTCCTCGACCTGGCCGGGACGGTGTGTACCACCCCAAAGTGCTTCCGAAATCTCCCGGACAAACTCGTCACATCGGGGGTACTCGGACAGACTTGGCGACTTCAGCGGCGGCGGCCCCACCACGGTGGCGCCGTCCGCGACCAACTCCTGGATTTTGGAGAGAAGTTCCGGCGTCATGGTGGCACTGTCGGGCAGCACGAGCAAGCGGTACCGGGCATCCAGCCCATTTGTAAGGTAGCCGTCCTTGTAATGTATCCGCGTGAGCAGTGCCTCGGGCGTGCAGGCATCGTACTTGTAACCGGTGGGGGCGGGATCCGGTTGCTGAAACACATTCGGCGCGCCCTCCGGGCTGAGATACAACAGGTCCGCCGTCGGCACATGGCGCAGGGCGCTCTGGCACCGGGCGAGATATGCGTGCCAGGGCCCCGTGTAAGGCCACCACGTCTGGGTGCGCTCATAGTGCAGCCCGTGCGGCCCGAGGCTGAGTCCCGGCCGCGCCTGCGCGAAGGGTTGATGAATATACCGGTGAATGACCATCTTGTTGACCCCCTCGGAAAAGGCCCAATCCCCGTTGGCTTTGATGGCGCCCGGATACAGCAACCACTTGTCGATAGAGGTGAACGCTTCCGCCGCCACCACCGGTTTCCCGTAAACGTGGGCGACGGAAACCGCCTCGCGCACGCTGTATCGTGTGTCAAAGGTATCGCTCCAGAATTCACACATAGGAATATCCGCGGCAGCGCCCAGCGTCATGTCATCGCAAGGGGTCATGTCGTATGGTTCGATGGAGAGGGTGAGCCCGCAGGCTTGCGCCAGTTCCCGCATATGTTTCCCGTGATATTCGGCAATCATTTCCGAGACGGTCTGGCGCAAATCCCAAAGGAAGCGTTCCGATAGTTCATATGAGTCCAGGACATACCCCGCCATGACGGGCAGCCAGGGTATCGCATCATAGCCGCGGCGTTTCTGGAATTCCTCCGGAAAAGTTTCAGTCCAGTTCTGGCCGCCTACTTCCCAACTGTCAAAATGAGTGCCCGACAACGCGCGGTTCGCATGGATTCCGGCGTCCTCGACCAGTTTGCGTATGTAGGCGTCAAAATGGGCGTCGAGGGCGGCTGTGGACAGTTTGTCGCATTCCAGTCCGGGCAGCGG
>JAKLHG010000710.1 GCA_022710255.1 Candidatus Hydrogenedentota bacterium | reverse complement strand
AGTTTTGCGGCGCGACTGGGTGCGCCCATTGCCATCGTAGACAAAAGAAGACCGCGTGAAAACGAGTCGGAAGTAATGAACATCATCGGCAATGTTGAGGGACGTCATGCCCTTCTGATTGACGATATGATAGATACAGGCGGTACGCTGGTAAAGGCGGCCCAGGCCATTATGGAGCATGGCGCCTGCAGTGTGCGCGCCTGCGCCACTCATCCCGTGTTCAGCGGGCCCTGCCTGGATCGGCTCGAAGAATCGGTATTGGAAGAAGTATTGGTCAGTGATTCCGTTCCCCTCAATGAGCGCGCGGCGTCCATGCGTAAGATAAAGACCCTGACGATGGCGCCCCTGGTTGGGGAGGCCATGAGGCGTATTCACAAAGATGAATCGGTAAGCAGCCTTTTTACGGCCCGGCCCGATTCGGAGGTTCAACAACAATGCAACTGCATACATTAGAATCAAAGGTGCGTTCCACCGGACGCAAAGGGATGAACACAGAGGCGCGCAAGGACGGCGGTATCCCCTCCGTTCTCTATGGCGGCGATGCGGACAACATGAATATTGTTGTGAACCGCCGGGCCCTTGAAAAAATCCTGCACCAGGAAGGCGGCGCGCATGCGCTGATTCAGCTCCAGTTCACGGAAATGGCCCAGTGCGACACGCCGGCCATCATCAAGGCGGTGCAGCGCCACCCTGTCAGTGATGTGCCGCAGCATGTGGATTTCATGCGCATCCGGCTGGATGAGATGATTCAGAGCCCGGTCGCCATAGTGCTTTCCGGCCGTCCCAAGGGCGTTATTGACGGCGGAGTTATCGACCACCAGCTGCGTGAAGTCATGGTTGAGTGCCTCGCGCTGGATATTCCCGAGCATATTGAAATCGATATCACCAGTCTCGGCATGGGGGAAAGTATCCACGTATCGGACCTGCAAGTCGCCGACAATATCAGGATCATTACCGAGCCCGGACTGGCCGTCGCTTCCATCCATGCGCCGCGCGTGGTCAAGGCGGCCGAACAGGAAGCCGAAACCAAGGCCGAAACGGAATCGGAAGGCAAGGCGGACGCGGGTAAGGAAGCGGAATAACCTTGCGGCATAGCAAAGGCGGCCGTCTTGAAACTGGTTATAGGTCTTGGCAATCCCGGGCCGCAATACCGGCTTACACGCCATAATGCGGGCTTCATCGCGGCGGACAAACTCGCCGAGAAACTGGGTACGGCGTTTTCGCGTACCATGAGTCATGCTTTGGTCGCCCGGGTCAGCCATGCGGGCACGTCTGTCCTACTGGCCAAACCGCAGACCTTCATGAATTCCAGCGGCAGCGCTGTGGCGCCCCTGGCGCACCAGTATGGATGCGCTCCCGAAGATATTCTCGCGATTGTGGATGACATCTACCTGCCTTTGGGTATGATACGTATGCGCCCCGGCGGCAGTGCGGCAGGCCACAAGGGGTTGCTGTCCATTGCCGGAGCCCTGGGCACGGACGCCTTTCCCCGCCTGCGCATGGGCATTGGTGTTGAGGATGTGCCGGGTGACAACAGGACCGCTTTTGTCCTCGGTCGTTTTACCCGTGAGGAACTTGCGGAGGTCGAGAATATGGCAGACCGTGCCATACTCGCCTGTTTGTGCTGGCTTGAGCAGGGAATTAAAGCTGCAATGAATGCGTTTAACGAGCGTGGCGGCAACAAAGGAGATTAGTGGTGTCAACCAAAAAACATACCATAAGTGTACTGGTCGCCAACGAGTTTGGCGTACTTGCCCGCGTATCGGGCATGTTCAGCGCCCGGGGATATAACATATCGAGCCTGTGCGTGGGAGAAACGGAAGATCCGACGATTTCCCGCATGACGGTTACCGTACACGGGGACAACAATGTCCTCGCCCAGATTATACAGCAGTTGAACAAACTGGTGGATGTTATCCGGGTGGAGGACCTGACGAGTCTGTCCTTTGTTGAACGTGAAATGGTGATGATTCGTGTCCAGGCCAACAACAAGCGGCGCAGTGAGGTGTTGGAGATTGCCGAGATTGCCTATCACCGCCAGGAGATTGCCTCCCCATGCATCGACGACGATTCCTCAAAACCACTGCGACGGCTCTCGCTGCCGCAGAAGTCCTCTCCGCGGTTCAAAATACGG